>CALDEW010000428.1 GCA_937942355.1 uncultured Pirellulaceae bacterium
GACGGTAAGTTCATTTCGGCGACCGTGAGATCGCCAGCGGATTTTTCGGGCATGGATTTGACCTTTGTTTCGGGCGAAGAGGTTTCCGATCAGATGAAGACGTTGGGCGAAGACCTGCGGAACATTACGCTGCACGGCGGCGAGCAAGATACTCTAAAAAAGATGCTGAAATCGACGGCCCGCTATGACGTGTTTCACTTCGAAGAACGCAACGCCAACAACGAAGATGAATTCCTTGACCCCGGCGGGTTGTTGCTGGTGCTGCAGAAGATTGCAGCTACTTGTGACGGCATAAGCTACGACCCTCAGTCGCAAGACTTTCTGTAGAAAATATTCCCCAGGGCCGGATCCTACCGATCAATCCCTACGCTCCACTGATTACACTCAGTGGATGGTCCAGTTCCTTTGGCCCGGCTGAAAATCGTACGATACATTTCCGTCTCCTGACACCTTTGAACTTACGCGGCTAACGATGCAAATTCAGTGGTTCCCCGGACACATGCACAAGGCGCGGCTGCAGATCAAAGCCGCTCAGCCCAAGGTCGATTTGTTTATCGAGCTGCTCGACGCGCGGATCCCCTACAGCAGCGAAAACCCAATGTTAGCCGAACTGCGTGACGGCAAACCGGTATTGAAGCTGCTGAGTAAAAGCGATCTTGCCGACGTGAGTTTGCTCAAGCGCTGGCAACAGTATCTCAACACTCAGCACAACACCAAAGCCAAAGCCATCTCGACCACCAACCCGGCTTCGATCCTCAGAATCAAGGACCTTTGCCACGAGATTCTGCCGGCCAAGAAAGAATCCGGTCGCCCCATCATGGCGATGATCGTCGGCATACCCAACGTGGGGAAATCGACGTTGATCAATACCTTGGCAGGTAAACCGGTCGCCAAGACGGGCAACGAACCGGCCGTCACCAAAGGCCAACAGCGTATCAACATCGGCGACGGCGTCAGCCTGCTCGATACGCCCGGCGTGATGTGGCCTAACGTAGAAAATCCAAACAGCGGTTCTCGGTTAGCCGCGATCGGTTCTATTAAAGACACTGCCATGGATTATGCGGAGGTGGGTTTCTTCTTGGGGAAATACTTGACCACGGCCTATCCTGAATTGCTCAAAGAGCGATACAAGCTTGATGAGGTTTCGCCAAACATTGTCGAACTGATGGACGAAATTGGAAAGAAACGCGGGTGCTTGGGCAAAGGCGGCATCGTCGACTGGGACCGCACGTCGCGCATCTTGCTGACTGACTTTCGATCAGGAAAGATTGGTCTGGTCACATTGGAGACGCCTGAAATGATGATCGAGGAAAAGAAACAAGTCCTCATTACGTCTGCCGCTAAAGCAGAACGGAAGGCAAATCGAAAAGAGATACGAAGGGCCAAACGCAAGGCCGATCGAGCTGCGTCTAGGGGCAAGTTCAAGCGCAAGGACTAACGGAATATGAATTTTAACTGGACAACTATTCGTGCGACCTTTTTAACGATCTGCGCGTTTGCGTTCATTGCCCTCGGCGGCTTGAGCCCTGCTAATGCGCAGCTGCGATTGGGCAACATGAGAAACGACACGAGCACCGTGTTTGCGATCGCCCCGCGCGAAGCAACACGCCCGCTCAAGATTGCGGAGAAGGCGATTGAGGCCGGTGACTTCCAACAGGCTACGGCGCTACTTGGGGATCTGTTGGCTGATTCAATGCTCAACGAGTATCTGATCCCAGATCAAGATCGAAAGGGCCATCCAACCCATGCGATCAGCCTCCGCCAAAAGGCCGAACAGTTGCTCGGCCAGATCCCTTTGCAGCAGCGCGAAAGTTACGAAGACAAGTACGGTGTTAAAGCCAAAGTGATGCTTAAGAAGGCGATCGAGGCTAACGATACACAGGCTATCGCGATGACCAGTCGATTGTATTTTCATACCCACGCCGGTTTAGAGGCCACCATGCTGGTCGGACATGCTCATCTCGCCCTAGGTCGTCCGGTGATGGCAGCCTTCGCGTTTGAAAAAGTCGCGAACCAGCCGCAGGGGAGCAATCGTTTTGACCCCGAAGCCACGCTGTTGGCTGCCGTCTGCTGGTCATTGAACGGGTCCAACGACCGGAGCGCAAAACTGCTCGAAGCGCTCAAGGCCAGACGAGGCGACGCCAAAGTCCGTTTTTATGGAAAGACTGTTGCACTGTTCGACGAAAGTACGCCGCTGCCGGACAGGTGGAGCCTCGAAGCAAAAAACCCACTGCCCGAACCGACGGCCAGTCAAAAAGAGGGCGAAACAGATTTACCATCCAACCAAGACAAACCTCTGCAGAATTGGTTGAAACAAATCGTCGACTCGACGCCGCTGGAATCTCATCCTATCATCAATCAATGGTTAGTCTTTCGAGGCGACTCCCAACGCAACGCCGAAAGCGGATCGGGATTTCCATTGCTCAGTCCGCGCTGGTCCATTCGGACAGTGACAGATCCCGTTGACGAAAAAGGCATTCAGGAATATCAACAGAAACTGATCCGAAGCAAAAATTCTCCTATGCCCAAAGTCCATCCGCTGGCGATTGGAAAAACGCTGGTGATTCGGACTGACGATCGAATGTTTGGTGTTGATGCCGACAATGGTAAACGCATTTGGAGCTATCCGCCAGCGAATATGTTTCGGTCAGGTGAACAGAAATCCGCAGATTCTCTTGCGCGCCCATCAGTTAAACTTCACCAGGATAAATTGCGCGAACGACTGTGGCTCGATACGTTGTATGGTCAAATATCCAGCGACGGGAATTCCATTTTCCTGATCCCAAACCCGGGTATTTCCACCGACCGCGGCGATTGGAGAAACCGTCCGCCTCAGGTTTATGACGAACCGACTGATCTACGCCAATTCAACGAACTCAAATCGCTCGACCTCAAGCAACAGGGGGCACTACAGTGGGAGGTGGGCGGCGAAACGGGCTTGGACGAACCCAAGCTTGCCAAAACGTTTTTCCTAGGCGCTCCTTTACCAATCGGCAATCGACTCTATGCGATCTGTGTGCAGGAACAAAACGTCCGCTTGGTCGTTTTAGATTCCGAAACCGGACGACTTCAATGGGCTCGGCACCTTGCGTCAACAGAAGAATCCGTCTCCTTCCGTGAAGAACGCCTCAGACGTCTGGCTGGAGCGACGCCATCAGAAGCTAACGGTGTCCTTATATGCCCGACGGGTCTCAACGCCATTGTCGCGGTCGATTTGGCGACCCAATCTCTCAGCTGGGGATTTCAATTCAAGGAACCCAAAAGGGCGCGTGTCGATCGGCTGACCGATCAACTGAAAAAGTGGAACACGATGTGGCGCGACGCGACCGTAACTTTGACCGGCGGCGTCGTCGTTTACACTCCAGTTGATTCTGATGATGTTTATTGTCTGAATCTCCAAACGGGAGAATCATTGTGGGAGGATCGACGCAAGAAAAAGTCGCGCGGAGAGGACATGCCATTGCACGTCGAAACGGTACGCGATGGCAATATCATCATCACGTCCTCTGACCGATTGAAAGCAATTGAACTATCGACCGGTGTTGTCGCTTGGCAAACGAAGTTGAACGACTATGGGCTTGTCAGCGGTCGAGGATACGTCAGCGGCAACCACTGTTTCATCCCCACCACATCCAAAAAAGTGTTACGCATCGATACGGCCACCGGCAAAATCAATGGCGTCGCGATATCTGAGAAAGTCTTGGGCAATCTAATCAGCTTCCGCGGCGATGTGATTTCTCACGGCGCTGACCATCTGACAGCCTACCCGCGTGATGAACCCAGCAGGTTGATGCTGGCTAAGGAAGCCGAGACGCCGCTGGACGATCATGCGCAGTTGTCGATCAAGGCTCAGTTGCATTTACTTGACGAACAATACCAGCAATCAGTGGACGCGATCAGCCGAGCTTATGATCTGTTTCCGAATTCGAACTACGCTGGCATACTTGTGCAGGCTCTGACGCGTCTAAACGATGTCGATTTTGCGAAAGCAGAACAAGTATCCGATCGCTACCAGAACCTGTTCGAGAAACAGGATCTCCATCGTCTGCTTCGAGGTAGGGTTGCCGGTCTGATGAAGTTGAACCGGTATGAAGAAGCTTTTGAGACATTACTAAGAATTGCAGACACGATTGACCTCAATTCTCCCTCTGAAAAAACTCGCTCTACCAGATCCGCCGGCCAGAGAATTGACGATGAGGACAGTGTCGTGTTTTTGGCGGCGTCAGTCGACCAGGCGGAATCGCTGGCCAAGAATTCAGCCAATGCCGAACTGACGATGAAGTTGATCCAGTGGTTGCGATGGAAATTGAACGACGTTTACCAAGCCTGCGACGCTCAAGCACGGCAATCGTATCACGATGCCGTTGCGGAACATCTGATATCGTTTCAAAGCGAATCCATCACGCTCCGGCATGATCGCATCCGCATTTTCCCAATAGAAGCGGTTGAAATCAACGTTCGAATGAAAACCGCAGCCGAGCTTCTCGCAGCAGGTCACTACGTTCGCGCCAGCAGTCTCATGGAAGACCTGCATTCAGTTCCCGGCGAGGGCAACAATGACGACGTCGCGCCCCGTCATGGATTTCTATCCCGTGCAAAATCATTACTTCGCACGATGGCAAACGATGACTTCCCCGGCGAAACGATTTCAACGCTCGAAGATGCGATTGTAAAATTACAGGCAGTTCAATCATCCGAACGGGAGATCCTTGCCCCCGACCTTTATACGCTTCCTTCCAAAGTGCCTAGGGTTGGAAAAATATTGCGTACAGATGAAATTGATTTCGACTGGTCTCACGATGTTACTCGTCTGGAACAGGAAAAACTCAGCAGCTATTTCATCGGCACCCAACCTTTCTGCGAAGTCGTTTCGACAGATCAGCCCGAACTCCACACGCTTACCTTCCGGTACAGTGACGAGTTTCGCGAGTTTCAAATGTATGATCGCTTGGGTCGGTTCGTTCACAAAATTTATTTGGACCCCGACGGGAAATTCCAGGGAATCAGGCTCGGCACCAAAGGACGAATCTTCCTTCACAATTCTTTGTTGTTGCTTTGCATCGATAAAGAAATGTTCGCGATTGACTGGGAAAAGTTCATCCGTGGTAAACCGGCGCTGCTGTGGTATGCCGAAAATGTTGTTTGTTCATCCAGCGGTCTCACGGGAGGCAACAAACATGGCATCTCCGTCCTAACTGACGAGAAATTGAAGCGCCTTTGCCGGTTCACGGGAGAAGTTTTGTGGCAACGAAGTCAAGTTTCTTCGAAGGCGACTTTGTTAGGGGGGGATCAATCGCTCACGATCTGGAATCGTCAGCCGCGGACCCACGATAAGATTGATCCAATGATGGGGCGGCTGTTGTCGAGTGGAAAGATGGAACGCAAATTCAAATTCGCGCCTCCGCCTCTGGCTTCTAAAGATCTTCAATTGTTTCTCACACCCAAAAAGGCGGAACCGGCATCGCCTGATGAAGAGGACGATTTGACGGGCACAATTTTCGAGTCGCAACGTTCGAAGTATGAAGCGGATGTGCTGAACTTATTTGACTTCAACCAGAATAAAGTGCTTTGGACAAAAGAAGTTCCGTTTCCTGCGAAACCAACATTGGTTGATCAAAACAATTTGTTGGTGCTCTCTGGTGATGGAGTATTCTCAATGATCGATATGCGATCAGGCGAGCTAAAATTCGAAACAAGTATCCCGGAACTCAACAAGAGTACTGCATCGTCAATTGTCGTCGATAAACTCAAAGGTCTCTACGTCGTGACCGTTTACTCATTGACGCAACAACCTGACTTTGTAACCCAAGACGATTTGCGTGTTACGTTTAAGCAAATGCACAAAGGTAACGCGATGATCAACGGCAATATCGTCGCTTTGAATGCCGTCACGGGCGAATCCGTATGGAAATACCCAATCGCCGCACAACGGTTTCAACAGTTGGAGGGTTTGCCATGGGAATCGCCATTCCTGTTCTTGGCACGCAAAAACATTTACGAAACGAGAGACACCAGTGCCCGAATTCAAATAGCGATGATCGATTTGCAATCAGGCAAACTTAAGGCGAACGAGCTTTTGACGGTTCCGGTGCGCGACAATGTTTTCTACCGCGTCACCTGCCTGCCACACTCCAATGATGATCCGCAACAATCCATTGAGTTACAGGTGGCGTCGCTGAAAACGAAGTTCTACCTAGATGATGTTGCAACAGCACCTCAACCGGTCGCTGCGCTAACCAACCATGGCTCCTTCAAACGTATGAAGAAAGCTGTTTCTACCGCTCAGGTGGCACCCTTGCCGGCAACTGACTTTCAAAGCTTGACCGATCAGGCGATCGCAGCTGAAAAGCAACGTAGGGTGTTGGGGAAAGAAGAGGTGAGGCTAACGGAGCTGGAGATGAAGAAAAAGTAGCGCCAATTCTCATTTGGTCACACGTGGTCGATCGTAATCGTGCTCCCACCGTCGTCCAAGCTCCTTCGCCCTGCTTCTAAAATTTGAGTGACCGGGAGCGTTTGTTTGGCGGATGCTAACCGATGCTCCCAATCGGCGGCCGTTGTTTGGCCCTCGCGAACCGAACGCACGGCAGCAATGAAGGCCGCAATACTCAGATAACCATAGCCCGCTTGCCCCGCGAAGTCTCCGTCGGCGTTGGGGCGGTACTTCATGAATAAAGGGTTCGGCGAACTGTATCCGTTGTCATCGGTGGCCAGCTGATAACCCCGATGTGCTTGATCAATCTGAATTTCGCCACTCTGACCCATGTAATGAAATCGCTGCTGCGAGTGAACGTCGCTGGTCGGGGCGATCCATGACGCGGTGTAAATCGCGACGCCCAGATTCCCGCTGATGACATTCTTCCACTGAACCGAAAGGCTGATCGTGTCCTCGGCCGGAATCTTGGTCGACTGAGCAACTCCTGTCGCGGCGAGCGCACAAACGCTGACGGGAACCGCGAACTCGCCCACCGCCCAATGATGGAAATCAATATGATGAGCATTCAGGTAGTAGCTGATGTCGCTCGACCTGCCCGCCCACGCGCGAAACGTCTCCAACTGTGATTTTGGCTGGCTCATATAGGAATTGAAAAAACTAAAATCCCCCAATTCTCGAATGCGATCACGTGCATCGGTGTAAATCGGATCCCATCGTTTGTGAACTTCCATCGCCACGATCACCCCCTTTGCAGCCGCGGCCTCAATTAACCGTTGATGATGGTCGACCGATTGTACGATCGGTTTGGCAATCAGCACGTGCAACGATCGCTCAATCGCCGCCATCGCAATTTCGAAATGGGTGTCGTCGGGCGTGAAGATTAGAACGCAGTCGCCGGGATCGAGGCTGTCCATCGCGGTTAGATAGGCAGTTACGTCTTTAGGGCAGTCATCTGCCGGAAAGCTCTCAAATTCAGACGTTACGTTGCGGTAAGTGTCGTCAATCACATTCTTCAGGTGATCGCGGATGCCGGGAAACTTTGTTCCGTTGGTTCCCGCGAGCAAAACTCGATCCAAATGTCCCTGAGTGCGTAGGTCGAACAGGCTCAGCCCGACTACACCGGCACCTTTGTCAGACTCGCTGGCCTGCCCGCCAACATAGCCGGTACTATATTCACCCGTTCCGACGCAGAGTGCATTGGGTGGTTGTTTTCTTGTAGACATGAGAACCTTAAATTCTGCTGATTGAATGGTCAATTAAACCCCAAAACAACACTACCGATCAGCTGTTCGAATAAATGCCGCCGCCATCCAACCCATCACGGATCGACCGTCCAACGTCACCAATTCATCAGCCACTTTCAACAGATCCTCCGCGGCGGCATCACCGCCAGATTCCATGAAGGGTTCCATTGACCGTTGTTTCCGTAACCACGTCACGCGGTCGAGGCTCAGCTTCCGACATTCTTCAACGTTCTCGGTAACCAGATCCGTTTCTAAGATCGCGGCCAGATGCGGGCGCGGTTCTTCCTGATTCGCCAACCACATGCACTCGGTAAGGAACTCAGCAACCGATGAACTCCTCCGTGAGATCGCTACTAACGATGTTTGAATGACTTTTTCGGCTGCTGTTGCGACCGAGGATTCCGTATCGAACAGCCGGCGCGTCACGTTGGGTAATAGTTCGTGAGGCAGTGATTCGAGTTTCGCCAAACGCAACGCAGACGACAAAGCAGCTCGCCGAAAACGAGCATCACTGTCATTCAAATATCCACACAAAGGATCAATATATCGCAACTGCAGCGCTGGGAACTCGGCCAGTGAAGCAATACTTCGACACGCGAACCGATACCGTGTGTCGTTGACATGCTCAAGCAAGAAACTGACTCCTGCGTTCTGAACCGCATCTGATTTCTGTACCGCCACTCCGACCGCCGCCGCTTCTCGTACAATCTCAGCAGGATCAGAGATCGCTATTTCCAAAATACGATTCAGCGCGTCCACCGCGAGATCGCCAACATCCTTTGCGTCACTTGGAGGTTTCTCAGCAGCAGATTTTTCATCGGGCAGGCTTTGCTGACCAATCTTTTCAAGTAGTAAGCTATAGCTTTCCACTGTCGCTTCGCGCACCAACGGATCAACATCCGCCAACCCCATTTCGATCATCTCAAGAATATCTGGCTGAAGCGATGGAACAATCTGATCGAACGATCGAATCAGCGTCACCAACAGCGATGCCGTCCGGCGGCGGACTTGCGAATCTCCCGTTTTCAGTGAATCGCGGAACTGATCAAAGGCTTTTTTAAGACTGCGCTCTGGTGCCGATGGCAGTCCGCTTTCGAATTTCTGATTGGCGGTGCGGCGAGCTTCATCGTTGAGATTGTAGATGGCGCGATGCAGCTGCCCGGTGATAAGCGATATTTCGCGCATGGAAGGATTTCGATCGTCAAGCAACAGAAATGAGGGAATCGGAATCAGCTGAAGTGATTGGGTTTCCGTTCCCGATGATACCAACGTAAGCATAACAATTAAGAAGCAATTGATGCACCGGGCAATCGCAAACCGACCCCATAATGTGCACAATCTGCGGCTGCGCAGGACAAAGAAACCGATTGCCCCCTTCAGACCATTTACAAAAGATTTTACCGTGGTGTAAACTCTTTGATTCCCGCAAATTCACGACAGTTCAACATAAAACCGAGATTCATGTTCGATTCATTACAAGACGGCCTCAAAGGCGCTTTTAAATCGCTGCGCGGAAAAGGCAAGTTAACCGAAGGCAATATGCGAGACGGCCTTAAAATGGTCGAACAATCGCTGCTCGATGCTGATGTCAGCATCGACGTTGTTCGGTCGTTTATGGGCAGCGTCTCCGAACAGGCGCTCGGTGAGAAAGTGCTGTTGGCGCTCAGACCCGAAGAACAACTGGTCGGTATCGTCAACGAAGAGTTGATAAAGCTACTCGGCCCGGCCGAAAGTGCGCTGACATTCACCAAGGAAGTCAACATTATCATGTTGTGCGGCCTGCAGGGTTCGGGAAAAACGACCACCTGTGGAAAACTGGCTAAACTCCTTCAGCGCGAAAACATTACGCCGATGTTGGTCGCCGCCGACCTGCAGCGTCCGGCCGCGATTCAACAGCTGCATGTCTTGGGCGAACAGCTTGGCGTGCCGGTCTACAGTGAACAGGACGAACAGGATCCGGTCAAAGTCTGTACCAATGCGGTCGCCAAAGCGAAAGCAGAAAACTGCAAAGTCGTTATTCTCGACACCGCCGGTCGGTTGGCGATCGACGAGGAACTGATGGAGCAGTTGAAAACGATCGACCGCAAAGTCCAACCGGATCAAGTGATGCTGGTTGTCGATGGCATGACCGGCCAGGACGCTGTCCGCAGCGCCGGTGCTTTCCATGAGGCGTTGGAGCTCAACGGCGTCATCATGACCAAGCTCGACGGCGACGCCCGTGGTGGAGCGCTGCTTTCGGTGAAGCACGTCACGGGCGTGCCAATTCGTTTTATCGGTACCGGCGAACACCTGGATAACTTAGAGGTGTTTCGCGCCGAGGGAATGGCCAGCCGAATTTTGGGTATGGGCGATATGTTGGCTTTGGTCGATGAAGCCAACAAATTGGTCGATGAAAAAGAGCAGGCGCGGCTACAGGAAGCGATGGAGAAGGGGCGTTTTACGCTCAATGATTTCCGCAGCCACATGGAGAAGATGGCCAAACCCGGTTTGATGCAAAAGATGATGGGCCTAATGCCCGGCATGCCCAACATGGGCGAAATCAGCAAAATGATGAACAACTCCGACACGTCGGGGCAGATGAAGCGCATGGTAGGCGTCATTGATTCGATGACCGCCGCCGAACGCATCGACCCCTCGGTCGTCGATGCGCGGAGGAAGCAGCGGATCGCCAAAGGTGCCGGTGTTGAGCCCAAGGTGGTCGGTGAGCTGCTGAAGAATTTTGACATGATGAAAAATGTCATGACCGGAATGGCCGGTATGGGCGCAACCGAGAAGATGAAAAAGATGCAAGAGTTGCAATCCGGTGCCATGAATCCAGCAATGGGCATGCCGAGGATGAAAAAATCCACCGGTAAACGATTAACGCCTAAGCAGCGGAAGAAGGCGCAGAAGGAACGTGCGAAGCAACTAAAGATGATGAAGAAGACGACTACTCTGATGAAGAGATAGCGAATGACCCAGATGAGGGTGATGACGGTACAAATAAGCTCATGCAAATTAAGAAGACGAATCAGTATGATGTTGACGATTCTGAGGGACAGCAACTGCTTGCAGAGTATGAGAACATCGCTAATGCTAATAAGGGAGCTGCAAGAGACGATGAGG
>CALDEW010000429.1 GCA_937942355.1 uncultured Pirellulaceae bacterium
GTTGGAACTGGGACATGTTGCGCCGCACGGAAGATTCGTTCAGGTTTACATCAACGGGGAATACTACGGTCTGCATAGTTTAGCCGAACGCCCCGACGACGATTTTTTGGCGTCGTACTTCGGCGGTGACAGTGAAGACTATGAGGCGATCAATGCAGGGCAATTGCCAAACGGAGGTGGAAGTTCCCCTACCTTTAACTCAATTCGCACGGCAGCATTATCAGGTAATTTTGCTGCTGTAGAACAGTTGCTGGATGTTGACAACTATATCGACTACATGCTGCTGGAATACTACTCCGGCAATGATTGGGACTGGAATCCGACGCAAAACTGGCGTGCCGGTACTGGCCTGAATGGCGAAACCGGTGGGTACCAGCTATTCACTTGGGATAGCGACGTCAAACTTCGCGATAACGTAAATCGAAATACACTTGACCGCCCCGGACCAAACAGTATTTTTCCTGCGATCAACCAGATTCCTGAATTCCAATTGCGTCTCGCGGATCGAATCCAAGAGTTGTTTTTCAACGATGGTATCTTCACTCCAGAACGTGTGCAGGCCCAGTTCACTGCGTTGGCCGATGAGGTAAGGCCATTGGTCATCGCCGAATCCGCTCGCTGGGGAAACACGGGCAACCCCGGTCGTGATCCCGACAGACCCAACGCCGGCAACTCAAACTACACTCCAGCCACTTGGGAGGCGGCGTTGACCCAACTGCAAAACAGTTATGGTGCGCAGCGCACGGGAATCGTCGTGGAAGACTTCCGTAACGCCGGATGGCTACCGTCAACGGATGCACCAAGCTATTTGGTTAACGGCACTGCCCAGCACGGGGGTACTGCCCCGACTGGTAGCGCTTTGTCGATCACGGCCCCAGAAGGTGTCATCTATTACACCACTGATGGCAGTGACCCTAGAGCGGCCAACGGGCAGCCAGCAGGGATTCTTTTCGGCTCGTCGTCTTCAATCGACCTGGATGGGATCACCAATGTCAAATCACGAGCCTTTCACCAAGGTGAGTGGTCTGCGCTGAGCCAAGCAACCTTTGTGGAGGGTGACTTGGCTGAACCGTCCTTCTTGCGAATCACTGAAATCAATTACAATCCCAGCGGACCAACAGCTACAGAACTGGCCAGCGATCCAACGTTGTTGGGTTCTGATTTTGAGTTCATCGAAGTGCTGAACGTGCATCCGACCGACACGCTGAACCTAGCCGGTTTACAGCTGGCCGATGGCGTGGCGTTCGCGTTTCCTGACGTGTTCTTGCTCGCCGGAGAACGAGCCGTGGTTGTCAATGACGCCGACGGATTCGAGCTCCGCTATGGAACCGGTGCCGAATTGCTCGGCGAGTTCAACGGAGGGCTGAGCAACAGTGGAGAGAGATTGAGCTTGCTTGACGGTGTGATGTCAACGATTCAGGAAATTTCCTACAACGACAATGATCCATGGGCGTTCGCGGCTGACGGTGACGGAGCGACATTGGAGTTGGCAGATCCTGCGAATACGCCATTGAACGAGTCAGGCAAGTATTATCGGTGGCGCGGCAGTTTTGAATCCGGTGGCACGCCTGGGACAGCGGGTGCGGGTCCATCTGGTGTGGTGATCAATGAGATTCTTGCTAACACCGATGCATCTCAGTCCGATTCGATTGAGCTTTACAATCCGACAGCATCGGCAATCGACGTTGGTGGTTGGTATTTGAGCGACGAAGGTAGCGAGTTGCTGAAGTATCAGATTCCGTTGGGCACGGTCATCGCTGCCGGCGGTTATCTTGTATTTGACGAATCAGATTTCAATCCGAATTTGACGGGTTTTGCTCTTAGCGGCACCTTGGGTGACCAAGTTTACCTGAGCCAAGGATCTGGTGGAGCGTTTATTGGATTTGAAGATTCGGTTGAATTTGGTGCGACGTTTAGCGGTCAATCGCTTGGTCGTTTGCCTAATGGTACGGGGCGTTTGACGCGTCTTGCCAGCAACTCACTCGGTAGTGCCAATGGTGATGCAGAAGTTGGCCCTTTGGTGATCAGCGAGTTCAATTACCACCCCGAGGATCCTAGTGCCGCAGCATTGGCGATCGACGTTACGTTGACCGACAACGACTTGGAGTACATTGAAATCGCCAACCCGACCTCGGGAACGATCGATTTGACGAATTGGCGTCTTCGTGGTGAATCAGACTACGACTTTGCAGCAGGCACTTCATTGGCTGCAAGAGAGGCGCTAATTGTAGTTTCGTTTGATCCGTTGGCAGCAGCCAACGCATTGAAGCTTGCGGCGTTCAGTGTTCATTACGACTTATCACCTTCGGTAACGATTGTTGGTGGATTTACCGGATCTCTATCCAACAGTAGCGGTCGCATCTCGTTGCAGCAACCTGACACTCCAGATGCACTCGGCTTCATCCCTCGTGTTGTGGTTGACGAAGTGGTGTATGACGATCTTTCACCTTGGGGCGCAGCCGATGGTTCCGGTCAAGTGCTTGAGCGCGACGCTTTGGCGGCCAATGGCAGTTTGGCGTCCAGTTGGATTGCCGCCGCAGCAACGCCGGGTGTTTTCGAAAGTGACTTTTTGCTTGGCGATGTAAACCAAGACGGTTTGGTCAATTTTCTGGACATCGCTCCGTTTATTTCGATTCTGCAAGGCGGCTTCCTTGACGAAGCGGATATCAACCGAGACGGAGGGGTTAATTTCCTTGATATTGCACCCTTCATCCAGCTTCTGACTAATCAGTAGAGCACTTTGCGTATTAACTCCGTTGCGTATTAACTCCGTTGCTCGAAGCGTACTTGGTCCCAATTGACCATTTGTTGGATAGAACATGAAAGTGGCGCTGTCCTCCGCTTCGAGCTGACGTAGCTTATGGATTAGCGTTTGCGTGTGATTCCAATTCTTTCGCAACAGTAACCCCAAACAGCAAAGCTCGTTTGTTCATTGCCGGCAATGACGATTCGGTCGATGTAGTTTGGACTACCCCCGAACTCTACCTGCTCAAACCAACTCGACGACGCGCCTCTAAGCAAGCTTCTCCCGCGACCTCGAATTCAGCGCAGTTCTCAGGCCGATCTGCGTAGTGGCGGCAACGGTAAGGATTTCCTCCACCGCCATCACCGGTAAGTGCCACGCAGACACCGCTGGGGCGCGGAACACAATGCTCGCCATCGTCGCGCAATTGCACAAGTTCGGGGTGCCGTTTGAGAAAAGGGTCTGTCAAGGAAACTGTCAGCAGATTGAATCCCTCGCGACAGCAAGCACCACACTCGCCGCAATCATCGATCGAGAATTTTCGTTCCCAACGTTCGCAAGCCCTTTCGTCCGAATCAATTGTGGGAGTGTTACATCTGGTCGCTTTGTGTTGAAGGCACATTAATAAAGGTTTCGATGTTTGGCTGCTACGTTCCGCAACCGCCCAAGCACACGATCCACACCTCAAATTTTCATCTTCAGTCATTAGCGACCCCAAACGATGTCGGGCGCGCGTCAAACTCCAAAGTTCAGATGGCTGGCTAACACTCCGAACAGCATCCGCGATTGCAGCCGTAGCGGAGAGGCTACGTTGGAAGACCGAGTGAAAAGGTTCCAGGCGAGCCAAATGAGCGCCTTCCTGAGCGATCGCGATGGCCGGGTCCTCCCCGTCTCTTAGTGGATCCTCCGGCAGCGCGTCCCAATAAGGCCGCCAGTCGGTAGTCACGGCCATGAAATCGCGCAAGCCATGCGGCGCCGCAATCGCTGCCTGTAAACGATGGGCAGCGTATTCGTAGACCAAATCGCTTTCATCAATATTGCTCAGCCCCCAGTCGGATAGATGAATGGCGTTTCTGCCGGCGACCAACCAGTGACAAAGTTCGTGAAAGATCATCTGCGCAAGACAGTCATCAGCATCGAAATCGCAAGGCTGGGCAATCGTCAGTGTCCCTTTGCCGTCGTAGGAAGCAAACGCTTCTGAGGACCGTCTGATCGTCAGCCCTAAGTCCTCAGCAGCACGAATCCAAATTAAATCGACAGGGTCGTCGTAGCGATGATCAATGGAGCGGTCGAACATGAATTTTCTGAGCGGGCTGGCAGCGTTTTCCATCCATATTCTACGACACGCTCCAGACTTCCGCGATGCCCGATTATCCAGACAGGTTCGGTCAGCAACCGCCTGTGTTAGACAAAGAATAGAAGACACAGCATCGTAGGGTCGGTTCCGAGCGGCCTTGTCAGGTAGAGGTATAATGCGGACGGAAATAACCGGCCCTGCAATTTAATTGAGAATCTGAAATGCCCCATTTTCTGGACATCTTCCCCTTTATGAATATTCTTGCAGAAAACTCTTAGTTGGTGACGATGCGCCACAATCACGTCTTCGAGGTCGTTTGCTGAGCCTGGCAGTGGCCGCTGAAGATCAGGCAGCTCAGCAAAGCCAGAGTGATAAATGTCAGAAGACCTTCTTTGACGTGTATTGTCATGTTGTTTTCTTTAGCCGACAAGCGATGCGTTGAAGGTTTGAATGTCCAAAAAATTGTGTAACCATTCACGGCATTTAGGCGAAGAATCTTGGTGCTTCAGCCTTATTCAACCTAGCGTTGATTGATTTTAGCAGGAAATCTAAGAAGTTCTTGTTCTGCTTTTTGCAGGTTGCGATTGCCGTCCACATTCGTTCGTTGTTGCGCTGGCCTGCGTCGCCACGTGTGCCTTGGGTGATGCGGAGGTCGATCACCACGTGGCGAATCTGCTGCTCGCTGTGGTTGCTGGTTGGCTCCACGCCGGTGCGTAGTTTCGACAAATAGCCACGAGAAACCGGAACCTTGAGTACATCTTCGAAGTACTATAGGATCGATGAGTAGCTGCTGTGAGCACGCGACTTCATCCAACCAAAATTTACCAACAAACGTGGGCCGAAGATCGGCTGACCA
>CALDEW010000430.1 GCA_937942355.1 uncultured Pirellulaceae bacterium
CTTTCGCAAATGCTCCGGCAAGCAACCCAACATCGCCTGAATCACATCGCCAAAAGGCGCAATCGCGGTGGCGACGTCTCGTTTGACCGGCTGATGCGGCAAGCGAATTTCGACGACGGCCGGTTTGACGGGACAACTGCACCCGTCATGATGGTAGTATTCGGCTTGGCTGAGTTTGCCGCCGCTGGATTTACCTCGGACGCGCCGATAGGTTGGGTCTTGGGTATCCACATTTTTGCAGACCACCAATTTTTCGCGCTCTATCAATTTCAAAAACGATTCTTTGTGGTCCGGGCTCAACAACACGTCATGCAGATAGTCTCCGCTTCCTTGGATCACAATGCCAAAGCGATGAGGGCGGGAAACGGCGAAATCGTGGTTGCCAAAGGTAAGCTGTTCGGTAGCAGATGAAATCATTATTGATGGCTCGAACTCAAAAAGAATTTAAAACTGGGTCGCACACATTTCCATGAAACACTTCGACCTTCAAAATGCCCAGTGGCCGCAAGACGCTGACTTAGTACGCGCCGTTCGGCAACAAGTCTTCGTCATCGAACAGGGCATCGACCCGGCGCTAGAATGGACCGGCGACGATGACGATTTTCTGTGCGTGCTTGCTTTGGACGCCGATCAAAAACCCATCGGCACCGGACGCATCAAAGTGGAATCGGCCACAGCCACGATCGGACGCATGGCGGTGCTGAAACCTTTTCGAGGCGCCGGCGTTGGAGCCGCTATTTTAAATCGGCTGATCGAGATCGGCAAAGCCGAAGGCGCCAACAAATTCGAGTTATCCGCACAAGTGTCAGCTATCGCGTTCTATCAAAAGCATGGTTTCAGCGCTTCGGGACCTGTCTATCTGGACGCTGACATCGAACACCGCAAAATGTCACGCTGAATTTTCACCGGTGCGATCGGTGCGTACTACTTCCAAGCCCATTCAATGGGTACTTCCACATCTGGGTGAAGACTTTTGTGCACGGGACACGCCATCGCCGCGTTCTTTAACATTTCGGCTTGGGGATGATCGGCGGCGATTGGCATTTCGATCGTGAGCGCCAAACGGCTGATCCGGCGCGGTGGTGAGGCGGACATTGATTTATCGACGCCGATCTTGATCCCGGTCAAATCAATCTCATGACGATCTGCGACGATGCCCATGATCGTCGCCATGCAGGACGCCAGTGCGGTCGCGACTAAATCTGTTGGAGAAAATGATTCTCCCAAACCGTGGTTATCCACCGGCGCATCGGTGTGCAGCTTTGTACCCGAAGGTTGATGAGCCGCTTCGCAGCGCAATTTCCCTTGGTAATCGACGTCAATGTGAACCATTTTCATTTCTCTCTATTAAGTATTTTTAACCGTAGGTTAGGCAATCAATTTCCCAAGGGGAAGATCTTCTTCAAGTTACTCGCCGCTGCTTCCCATCCGTCGGCAGCGGATTCAAAATCGGCCTCCATGACTTTCAAAGTTTCAGGAACAACCCGCGACTTTGTCTCAACGTCAGACGCCAGTGGGATTTGGCCGCTGCCCCCGTTGGCTAAATGAGATTCCACATCTGTGGAGAGCAGTCTCTGCAGCAAACGCTTCGCCCCTGCCGTGTTGGGTCCGTTTTTAATCACGCACAGCGTATTGGGGATCAACAACGTGCCCAGTTTATCATCTTCTTGATCCGGGAAGACGATCGCCACCGGTCGCCCCGCATCCATTTCGACCAAAGCGTCATCGGTGTCGGTCAATCCAAACAGAAACTCGCCCGCCGCCACTTTCTCGGCCACCGGTTTGTTGCCTCCCTGAATGACGGCATTGTCGGCGATGCGCTGGTAAAGCTCTATCGCCTCGGTTTCCCCCAAGATATCAAACATCACCGCCGCGTGAGTCGCCGACGTTCCGAACAAGGGCCGAGCCAAGGTGCATTTGTCTTTAAACTTTATCGAAGCCAAATCAGCGAAAGAAGTGGGCCGCTGATCGACCTCTGGCATCAATTCAGTGTTCACGATCAAAACACGCGCACGGGCGGCAAAGCCAAACCAATGATTCGACGGCGATACAAAGCGATTTGAAAATCGAGGCCGACGTGTTGCATCGACCGGTTCCAGCAGCCCCAGTTTCTCCAGCCTGATCGTATGCAGGATTTCATTGTTCCAAAAAAGATCTGCTCGAGGACGGCGTCTGTTGCGGATGATCTCATTGGTCAGCCCAACTGTTTTGTTGGATTCGACATCATATTTGACGCGTAGGGGCATCTTCAGATCTGCCTGCACATCCTCCAGCACCCCAGCCGCAAACTCTCGATCCAGCGCCGACAACACCACCACTTCATCGGCCTGCCGTTTGATACAACCGGATAAGACGCAAAGAGAAACACCAATCAAAAATACCAACGATGCCCTACGAAGAAGCGCACTTACTTCAGGCACACGGTCGCGCTGCGTTAGCGGCAGGGCGCTAGCCGCTGGTTCGTTGCACAACGTTTCCCCGATGATTCCGCCCTTGGATCGGCAACCCGCGGCTAGTGCCTTGCGGCTAATCTTTGTAAGGAATTTTTTACGTAACATTTGATAAACGGGACTCAGAAACCAGAGATTGCTACCAACAATGTAGCCGACGCGCAGCTGGCATCAAAACAGAATCAAGTGCAATGGCCTACACTTCTGCCGATAGATTAACGACAATAGCCCTATCGAACCACTTCTTTGCAAACAACCGATCAAACCGCGATAGCCCATGAACCCAATTCTCCTTTTCCTGTTTGGATGTTGCGCGGTTGTGCTGAACGTCGGTTGGCTGCCCTCTAGCGCGGCTCAATCGGATGAAGGCCAGGACGCTCAAAGGGCCGAGATGGGTCGGCTCAACCCACGGATGCCCTCTGCGATGCCAATCGACTTAGAGCGCGTTGCTGACGCGGGAGTTTTCGTAACTTCTGGCAAACACATCGACCTCTACAGCGACATCGATGACGGTGCCAAACGACAACAGTGGGTCAACCTCTTCGACGACGCGACAGCGCAATGGTGCAAATTGTTCAACGTTGAACTCCAGGCGACGCAGCCCTGGCGAATGACGGCCATTATCATGGAAAACGAAACGCGCATCACAAATGCGGGGCTGATCCCGGAAGACCTGCCAAAATTCCCCGCCGGCTACAATCGTGGGCACGAGTTTTGGGTCTACCTGCAAAAAGACCCATACTACACACGCCACCTGATCCTCCACGAAGGCACTCACGCGTTCATGCAATGGTTCCTCGGTTCTTCAGGGACGCCGTGGTATTCCGAAGGCATGGCCGAGTGGATAGCGCTGCATCACTGGGACGGCCAATCGGTGACACTGAACCAAACGATCACCGACAAAGCCCAAACGCCCGGCTGGGGGCGCGTGGGCCTGCTCAAGAAATTGCTGACCGAAGGAAAACCAAAGTCGCTGGATGACGTTTTCAACATCCCGCCAACCGCCTTTCGCGATGTCAAATCCTACGCTTGGTCTTGGGCAGCGTGCGAATTTTTGGCGCACCATCGGCTGTCAAAGGAACACTTCGCTCAGTTGCCGAAGCGACTCAGAGGATCGCTGCGTCAATTCAAAACGACGTTCCGCACCGAACTTCAGCCCCATTGGCAAACCTTAAGCCGCGATTGGTATCTATATATCCATGAAGTCGACTACGGAACCGATATCACAGCCGCCGCACTTGGCACCACCACCGAAAACGACGATGGCTCGGTGAATGTTTCGGCCATTTCCAGTTGGCAATCGACCGAGATCTCGGTTAACGCCGGAGACCGATTCAAAATAGCCGGCTCAGGCGATTTCATCGTCGGCAGCACCACTCGGCCCTGGCGGTGCGAATCCAATGGCATCACCGTTCAATACTACGACGGCCAACCGCTGGGCAAATTGATGGCGGCGGTGATCACGGACGGGCCGGAACAAATTGTCCCAGTCCCCATCGGTGGTATTGGCGGCGACGGCGGTGATTCCGAGAAATTCGTTACATTC
>CALDEW010000431.1 GCA_937942355.1 uncultured Pirellulaceae bacterium
GAGCAAAATCCGATTAAGATACCCGTTTAAATTTTTGGGGATCTAAGCCCAGCTTAACAACGTCCTCATTCACTTGATCCTTCACAAAAACAGCTTTGCCTGATGCGATTTTCACAGCTAGACAGAATTCTGACTTTGAAAAAAAATGACAGCATCGAAGCAGTCAAATGCCTATCGTTGTCCGAAGAGTACCTTCAAGATCATTTCCCTCGTTTTCCCATCATGCCTGGCGTGTTGATGGTCGAATCGATGTTTCAGACCAGCATGTGGCTGTTGAGAGCCAGCGACGAATTTCGGCACTCCACGGTTGTCTTGCGGCAAACGAAAAGCCTTACTTTTCGGGATTTTGTTCAACCGGGTAATTCGTTAAAAGTCACTGCGAAAATCAAATCGGTGAAAGATTCGCTGACGACACTACAGGTCAACGGCACCATCGATGGGAATCCCTCGGTAAAGGGCCGTCTGGTTCTGGACACTTACAATTTATGTGAGCGTGAGGGCGTTGATCCTGCAGTCGATGGTTATATGAACCGAGAATTCCGAGTAAAATTCCGTCAGCTTTGCAGCCAGATGGACAAAGACATACAAGCCGAATTGATGCCTAAGACTCCGATTGAGATATTGGGCCCGGTCAATTCGTAATGATTGAACGCACAGTGCGTCCAATTGAAAATCAAATTTACACGTTTAAGAAAATTTCAGGAGATCACGACCAATGCCAATCGACGAAGAGGTATTTGGAAAAGTACAAGAAGCACTGGTAGACGCACTTGGAGTCGACGACGATGAAGTGACGGCCGAGGCAACACTGGTTGGTGATCTTGGTGCTGAGTCTATCGACTTTTTGGACATCGTTTTTAAACTCGAGCAGGCGTTTGGAATCACATTCGACCGCACCGAACTGTTCCCAGAAGACATCCTCACCAACGCTGAATTCATCGAAGACGGAAAAGTCACCGCTGATGGTTTGGCGAAATTAAAAGAGCGTATGCCGTTTGCGGATTTGGAAAAATTCGAAAGCAATCCGCTGGTTGCTGATTTCGGCAACATGTTGACCGTCAAAGATCTTTGCAGCTACGTTGCTTCTAAGCAGTAAAGTGGCTCAAGCGAACGAATGGATTCAATAAGGTCCTCAGGAATTATTTCTTGCAGGGCCTCCTTTGTTACACCCAAGTTTTCATCTCTGATTGAGTCGCTAATATGCGTTGGTTTTGGATTGATCGTTACACGGAATTCGTTGCGGGCGAACACGCTACGGCGGTAAAGAACGTCAGCCTCTCCGAAGAGGTTGTCGACGAATATGCGCCTGGGCGAACGCACTTCCCATCGAGCCTGATCATCGAAGGCATTGCGCAGGCCGGAGGAATTCTGCTGGGACAGCTCAGCGATTTTAAGGATCGTGTTGTGCTGGCGAAAGTGAATAATTGTATCTTTCACTTCGAAGCCTATCCTGGCGATACGCTGGTCTATCACACGAAGATCAAAAATCGCGAAGGCATTGGCACCAGTGTCACCGCGACTTCGCATCGTGGCGATGAACTGCAAGCCGAAGTTGAATTGATGTTTGCGACCTTAGACGATGAACGCTTCGTCGGCGTCGAACTGTTTGAACCGGCTCAGTTCTGCCGTATGATCAGACTGCTGCGGACGTTCGAAGTCGGCGTCTACCCTGATGGTTCGCCAATCCAAGTCCCTGAGCACATGGTGGCGGCCGAAAAATCACTGCTTCACGTTGGATAGCTCAACCGCTGAAAGAAAATCGGATTTTCAAATGAACACTTCCACCCAACGACGACGCGTCGTCATCACCGGAGCCGGCGTCATCAATCCGCTGGGCAACGACATTGCCACTGTTTGGGCCGCGCTCAAAGAAGGCAAATCCGGCGTCGGATACACCACCGTTTTCGATGCATCCAAATTCCCGACCAAAATCTCGGCTGAGATTAAGAATTGGGACATCTCCCAGATCGGTCAAGACGCCGAAAAATGGAAATATCGCGGACGCCACACCGGTTTTGCCGCCGGCGCCGCTCAACAGGCGGTCGACGCTTCGGGCGTGCTTGATGCGATCAAAGACCCGCGTCGGTTCGGCGTTTATATGGGATCGGGAGAAGGTAACCAAGACTTTTATTCCTTCGCTTCGATGATGGCGACGTCTCTGGACGAAGAGGGGAAACTGGACCTAGTCAAATTTACGCGTGCCGGCATGGACACGCTCAACCCGGTGCAGGAACTAGAGCAAGAACCAAGCATGCCGCCGGGACACATTGCGGCGATGTTTAACGCCCAAGGCCCTAACGCCAATTGCTTAACCGCCTGCGCCGCCAGCAGCCAAGCCATCGGAGAAGCCACGGAGATCATCCGGCGCGGCGAAGCGGACGTGATGCTCTCCGGTGGCACGCACAGCATGATTCACCCTTTCGGCGTGACGGGATTTAATCTGTTGACCGCGCTATCGACCAATAATGATGATCCGACGGGGGCTTCACGCCCGTTCGACAGGCTAAGGGACGGTTTTGTTTTGGGCGAAGGTTCGGCGATGGTCGTGCTGGAAGAACTCGAACACGCCAAGGCGCGTGGCGCTGAGATTTTGGGAGAAATCACAGGTTATGGATCAACCGCCGATGCTTATCGTGTCACCGACATTCATCCCGAGGGCCGCGGTGCGATCGGTTGCATGAAAATGGCGCTCAATGACGCCGGCGTGAATCCCGACCAGATTGATTACGTGAACGCACACGGCACCAGTACAACGGTCAACGACAAAGTCGAAACCAAGGCATGCCGTGAAGTGTTCGGTGGCAGTTCGGTTCCAGTGTCCAGTACCAAAAGCATGATGGGCCACTTGATCGCGGCCGCCGGTGCGACGGAGTTGATCGTTTGTTTGCTGGCGATGCGTGACAACGTACTACCGCCAACGATCAACTATGAGAATCCGGACCCTCTGTGCGATCTGGACTACATTCCCAACGAAGCGCGCGAAGCAAAATGTGATATCGCGTTAACTAACAGTTTTGGCTTCGGCGGACAAAACATCTCGGTCGTCGCGTCACAGTTTAAAGGATAGTAGCCTTTCGCTCCGCGAAAGAGCACACGTGCGACGAACGGTTTTTAGCCAAGTGGCAATACTAACAAAGCCCGGCAGCCCATCCGATTCCAATCACAATCGCAGCCACCAAGATAGCCTTACGGAAGCGATCGGCCGTCGTAATCTGAAATTTATTAGCTGTGTTTTCGTCTGACATATTTCTTTCCGATGTTTGAATTTATCCGCGGAAACTCATGTTAACGCATTTCGCGTTCCGCCCAGCAACAAAGTTCGAAAACCTCGACGTTTCCCGTGCCTTCGGGCCCCCAGCGCTACACCGCGTTGTCATTTCACAACATCTCAACGTTGCTTGAGCACAACCGTTATGCCTGAAACTCAACCCAATCAAACCAGCTTTCAATTCGGCCCAAAGTTCATTGAACCAGAACAATGTCGCTTCAGCGTTTGGGCAAAATCCCGCAAACGGATGAAGCTGGAATTGAAACAGGCCGGCAACGTCACGCTGCACCCAATGCAGCGCGATGACGATGGTTTCTTTTCTGTCACCGTAGACGGTGTCAAACACGGCGACGATTACCGGTTCGTGCTCAATCGTTCCACCCAACGTCCTGATCCTGCCGCCCACTACTACACCCAGGACGTCCACGGTTGGTGTAAGGTCATCGACCACGATCAATATCAGTGGCGACAATCCAATTGGAAAGGCCTCGAAAAAAAGGACCTTGTTCTTTATGAACTTCACATCGGAACGTTCACTGAAAAAGGCACCTTCCTATCCACGATTGAACGTTTGGACGAACTGGTGGAACTTGGTGTGTCGGCGATTGAATTACTACCGGTGGCCCAGTGCCCGGGACGTTGGAATTGGGGTTATGACGGCGTCGGTCTATTTTCGGTCGCTAATAATTACGGCACGCCGGACCACTTGAAGCAATTGGTCGACGCGTGCCATGAGCGCGGATTGGCGATCATCTTGGACGTCGTCTACAACCACTTGGGGCCCGAGGGGAATTACGTTTCCGAGTTCGGACCGTACTTCACCGCCAAACATCATACGCCATGGGGGTCGGCTTGGAATTTTGATGATGTTGACAACCAATACGTACGCCAGTTCATGACCGAGAACGTCAGACTGTGGATTCAAGAATACCGATTCGATGGTCTTCGGTTGGACGCGGTCCATTTCATGTTCGATGAGAGTGAAAAACCAATCCAGATCCAAATCGCGGAGACGTTTGATGGCTTGCGTGAATCTGAGCAACGTCATTTGCACATGATTGGCGAAACTAACGTTCAAAACTCAAGCCTCGTCAAATCCACGTCACCGCATGGCACCGGTTTCGATATCATCTGGGCCGATGCCATCATGCACGCGCTGTTGAACGTGGCTCAACCGGGCTTGGACGTTTGCCATCGTGACCACGCGCGAAAGACGGATCTTGGTTTGGCGCTTCAGCAAGGTTTCCTATATGAAAACTATCCTTACGAGCGTCACGACAACGGTGAACGCGCCGATCTAAATTCGTTTGTAATTGGACTGCAAAACCACGACACCGTGGGCAACCATCCGCTGGGCAAACGCGTTCAACAGTTGGGGTGTTCGGCCTTCCACCGGTCGGCGGCCGCGTTGTACTTACTTTACCCAGCAGTCCCGATGCTGTTTATGGGCGAAGAGTTCGCTTGTGAGAATCCGTTTCTGTTTTTCGTAGAATTTAGCGATCCGCGAGTCAGAGATGCTGTCGAAAAGGGCAGGGCGTCTGAATTTCCAGAAATGCATAAGACAAAAGGCGTTTCACCATTGGATCCTCAGACATTTTACAAGTCCAAAATTGGCCCAAAAGATGATGGGGACTTGGAAACTTGGGCTTGGTATCAAAAACTAATTGCAATTCGCAAGCGTTTTCGCGACTCGGGTTTGCTGGCCTCGGAGAATCTTTTGGTAGAATCTGATGACGCCAATCATTACTATCAATTGATTTACAAAAACCTCAACCAACGACTATCGGTGCACGTAAGGCTAGGGCAAAAAGACCAAGTCTGTGATCGCATCGAACTGAAAAACCACGGTGAAGTCCTTTTGGTGACCCATGACGACACTGACACGATTGGAAACAACGAAACTGTTATTCTATTTGAAGAGTAACTTCATTACTCCCTGACGGCCTCCGTTTTATGAACCGTAGAACCTTCCTTCAAACCAGCGCTATTGCGACCACGGCCGCCGCTGCAGGCACCGGCATCTGTAGCACCGCGCGAGCCGATGATGAAAATCGTTGGAAGGAAACGATCGAAAAAGGTTTGAAATTTCTGGCGTCCGAACAAGGTCGATCTGGTAGCTGGGCACATCGGACTTACATCACGGCGGTGTCAGCGCTTGCCGGTACCGCGCTGATTTGTTCAGGTTCCACCACAACCCAAGGCCCCTACGCGAAGGAGATTCGCAACTGCGTCGATTTCCTGATTTCGAAAACACGTCGCAACGGTTTGATCGGCGATCCCAAGCGGGACAATCGCTACACCTACGGTCACGGTTTCTCTATGCTGTTCCTGTCGCAAGTACTGGGCGAAGAAGAAGACATCGACCGGCGGCAGGAGCTGATTGAGGTGCTCAATGCGGCCGTGAAGTTCAGCGTCAACGCACAGACCAAAGCTGGTGGGTGGGGCTATGTGAGTGCTAAGGAAGATGATTTCGACGAAGGCTCGACGACGATCACGCAAGTCCAAGGACTACGCGGTTGTCGCAACGCGGGATTGGTCGTTCCCAAAGAATCGATTGAAAAAGCGAAGAAGTACATTTACAAATGTCAAAACAAAGACGGCGGCATCTCTTACAACAGCTCGTCCGCGATGGGTGCATCGCGTCCGGCCATCACGGCCGCAGCGCTGGCGGCGCTGTACAATGCCGGCGACTATGACAGCAAGTACGTTCCCAAAATGTGGAAGTACGCGAAACAAAATCTTCATTCGATGACCAATGAGAAAATG
>CALDEW010000432.1 GCA_937942355.1 uncultured Pirellulaceae bacterium
AGAATCTTCGGTCTTCGGTTACGTGTAGAAAAAAACGGCGACTCCATCAGCTTGCCCGTTTGATTTAGCGGCATGAATCTGCACACTATGTTTGTTGTCACACAATGGGGGAATGTTCAACATCATTTTGGGGCACGCAAAGACAAAATTTACTATTCTTGAAATGGTCCTGCGTTAAGCTTGGCAGAAGGCGGAAACTGTACTTCATCACTTTTCTTGAACGAGCTCTTAGGGAGGATCGGCGATGATCTTGGACAACTTTTTGGTGCGGATTGGATTGTGCGTTGGATTGGTTGGCTGGCTGGCGATGGGAAATCTGGCCGAACTGTCTGCTCAATCGGATCCAGCGGGGTTTGATACGGTTATCAATGCTCCTCCAACAATCATCCCAAGCAATGGTACGATTGGATCGAACACGCAGCTCAATGTATTCGATGACGAAGACCTGCCATTCGAAGTTGGATCTGGCTTCCATGCCGGGTCGCCATTTGCTGCAGCTAGGAACACGAACATTGAAGTCAACCTTTTTGATGGTGTCATCAACTTCGGTTTCGTGGGCAATTCCGGAAGTACTCTCAACATTTTGGGCGGTTTGCTTGGGGTTAGGTCACAGGCAAACTCGGGCTGTGTCATCAACCTTTCGGGCGGATTGATTACCAGCCAATTTGAGGCCAACAGCGGTAGCGAGATCAATATTACCGGTGGAAGAGTTGGAGGCTCCTTTAATGCCAACTCAGGCAGTGCCGTCAACATCTCTGGGGGAACTATTGGCCCCGAATTTGATGCTTTCTCCGGCAGCGCACTAAATATTTCCGGTGGTAATATCGGAGGTAGGTTTGAAGCGATGCCAGGAAGCAATGTGACTTTTGTTGGCGGCGAGTTTTTGGTCGATGGCGAGACTCCCTCGAATCCGGCATCGTTTACATTGCCAGTAGATTCGGTGCTGACGGGGACGTTGGAAGACGGTTCGGTGTTCATTTTCCATCGAGATAATGAACTTTTTATCGAAGACAGGCTGTCAGGAGTTACTCTCCTATCAGGGACGTTGCCCGTCAATGATTTAACCCCGCAGATCGTCTCCAGTGAGGCAGGTCAAACGATTGGCGGATTGCGTTCGGGGCAATCACTGACATTGCTCGACGGTGGTGTGCTCAACGACAATTTTGCGGTTGTCAACGCGACGTTGGATGTTCTCGGCGGCGAAATAGGTTCCAATTTGCGTTTCGCGAATTCGGTGGCAAATATCTCAGGCGGAACGATTGATGGAGGGACGCTCGGCCATACGGGTACCAATGTTTACGCTGGAAGCACGGTGAACATATCTGCGGACGCGGAACTTTCGGGGACGTTAACTGCCCATGCCGGTAGTGAGGTCAACATTTTGGGTGGAACGATGTTCCGCGTCGATGCCAACAGAGGCGGCATTTTGAATGTTTCGGGAGGTAGCATCAGTTCAGCGTTTGCCATGGAAGGAGGCGAGGTCCTAATTTCAGGCGGCTTGCTAGGGCGTTTGATCGCCGAAGCGGGTAGCCTTGTCGAGATCACCGGAGGAAGCTTATCGCTTTTAGCCCAGGGGAATAGCACGGTTACGATTTCAGGAGGTGCCATCGGAAGTTTCGAGGCCGATCCGGGTAACAACGTAACGATCCGAGGCGGGGAGTTTTTGCTTAATGGAATCGCCCCGGCCAATCTTGCGGAAGTAACGTTAATTGAACCCTACATCCTTTCGGGAACGCTTGAAGACGGCTCTGTTTTCATCTTCTCAGATCTACCTTCTTTTTATCCCGATTTGGACGAAATGCCCAGTGTTTCTTTGGAGACTGTGGCCTTACCTCCGATCCTTTTAGCACCGATTATCGTGGACAGCGCGCAGGTTGCTCCTCCTGCGGGGCTACGCGCAGGGCAGTCACTTACTCTGCGCGGCGATGGGGCGTTGGCAAGGAACTTCGCAGCGGTCGATGCAACGTTGAATATTGAAGGAGGCTCCGTTGGTTCAAACCTTGAGATTGAGAAATCAATGGCAACAATTTCTGGAGGAGAATTTGGCAGTTTCACCGCTTACTCGGGGAGCGAGGTCAGCTTATCTGGAGGTGAGCTGACGAGTTTGGAGTTGGTTGAGAGTAGCGCCGAAATCTCAAGCGACACTCTGTTGGACCGTTTAATTGTTTTTGGTAGCAGCGTCGTTGACGTGGCCGGTGGGACTATTAGAGACGACGGATTCACTGCAATTAGTGTTGCCGAAGGTGGCACATTGAATCTTTCGGGCGGCACCATTGACGGAATTTTTACCGTGTCCTCCGACAGTCAGCTCAATTTGTTTATGACCGAAGCATTCATTGATGGAATCGAAATTGATGACTTGCCGCTAAACGTAGCGCGGACCATTTCTCAACGCGAAGTTGTCCTATCGGGAACACTCGCCGATGGATCTGAATTCAACCGTTTGGTAAGTGCACTCCCAACAGCGGTTCCTCGAGATTGGTTTAGACCAGGTTCAACAGTAACGGTTACACTCGTTTCGACTGATCCGGATATCGTGTTGGGGGATGTCAACGGCGACGGTGTCGCGAGTTTTCTTGATATCGGTCCCTTTATTGAAGTTCTGGCAAACCAGAGTTTTCTTGAAGAAGCGGATACCAACCAAGACGGCGTTGTGAATTTTCTTGATATTGCTGCCCTTATCACGATCTTGTTTGTGACTAGGACCTAGTCATTTGTTCGGGAAGAGAAAGAGGCGATCGACCAGCGGGCGTCTGAGACTTTTCGATAACAAGGCCCAAGAACGGGGCAACGTCTCCCGCATAGCTGTACGCGCCAAGTAGTCGCGCAGCCGATCAAGGTTCAACTTGCCTTCGGCAAGGAAGGGACTGGACCAGTTAGGTAAAAAACTCGGCTATTTCAGAGCGTGGGTTCGAGGCCAAGAAAAGTTTCAGGGGCCAATGGCAGCCCTTATTCGGCAATTATTGATCTGAAACGCTTTTCTTTTCACTCTTTGGTAATCGATTTCACAAAACTTAATTGGTCTAACTAAACTCGACTATTGGCTGGTAAATACTGGATGTTTTAAATTTTTTCCTTGATAGAATACCGCCCCCTTGAGCACCGCGATGTGCTCGTCCTACCACCGTTTTTTTCTGGAGAACTTCCTTTGACCACTGTCGATCTGTCTATTGTTGGAAATGGTATTCTTGGTTTGATGACCGCTTTTGAGTTATCCAATAAAGACCCAAACCTGAAGATTGCCGTGATTGGCCCCGCTGACCGGAAAGGTGGAGCCAGCCAAGCTTCTGGAGCGATGCTTGGATGCTTCGGAGAGATTACTGATCAAACCTTTGTCAATGATCAAGCGGAAAAAAGATTCATGATGGCCTACGATGCGCACAAGCGTTGGCCAAGTGTGATTGAGAAACTCAACTCTTTGGTGCCTAAAGAGCATCAGCAAGAAATTAATCAGGGCACTTTCGTTGTACTGAACCCTTGCTCAGGACAAATTGAGAGTGACAGTTTTAGAGAACTTCTTTCTGCGCTTGAGCGGCTAGAGGAACCGTATGAGGAGATCGACCCGAGGATCATTGAGGGCTTTAACCCGAATCAAAATCTGCGCCCGTTGCGCTCTATCGTTATGCCAAATGAAGGGTCACTGGACTCAAGACGATTCATGTCCATCGTTAAGTCTCTCTTGGAACAACGTGGCGTTCAATTTATTGAACAGAAGGCACTTGGCTTCTATCCCGAAGGCTCGGGGTACGCGGTCGAGTTAGAAAATTCTGAAACGGTTCAATCGTCAAAATGTCTTTTGGCGGCAGGTGCATATACACAGGATCTGTTGGACGCGCACCCGGACATTGCCGATAAAATCCCGCATCTGTTTCCGGGTGTTGGTTTCTCAACGAACATAGAGCAGGTTCCCGACAACCCGATCCGAAAAGTGATTCGCACGCCCAACCGGGCTGGCGCTTGCGGTCTCCATGTCGTGCCTCAGAGTGATGGTTCGCTGTATTTGGGTGCTTCTAATGATGTGTACTTGCGGCCGCAGACACTGCCAATGACCGGCATCGTTCACTTCCTCTTGGAATGTGGAATCGAGCAGATCAACCCGGCGTTGTATCGTTCTCAGCTACTGAAAACACGTACAGGCAATCGTCCTGTTACCGCCGATGGTTTCCCGCTGATTGGGGAAACCTCCATGGAAGGCCTGTATATTCTCTCGGGAACTTACCGGGACGGCTTCCACAAAAGTCCTGTTTTGGCTGAGGTGATTGCAGAAGAAATTCTTGGCGAAGAACTAACTTGGAAGCACAACTACCAACCCGAACGAGACCTCATTCCGACCGTCGACAAAGAAGCGGCGATTAAGGTTTATCTCGATCACTTGATCGCTGCGTACTATGAGCACGGTTGGCGAGCTCCCAAGATCTCCAGCCAAGACGCGACTCGGCAGATCGCTGAAGAGAAGATCAGGAAGTTCTACGACACGCACGGCTTCGAATTCGGAATCTCAGCAGAAATCCTACTCATGCATGAGTTGGATTCTAAACCTGAAGAAACCGTGCCATTGCTCAAACGCATTTTCCTTGAAAAGGAAAGTTTGACTCCGGTCGCCTAACAGCGGCGGCTCAATGACGATTGCGCTACTGGCCCACCCATAACTTTAGAAGTTGATAACAGATGGGCATTGTTAAAAAAATTAAGACGCTGGGGTTCGGTTTCGTCTTTGAAAGAGCTTTTGAACGGATTGTTCCTGCCTGGATGATCCGTTTTTGTTCTCTCGCGGTCTACCAAATCGACACTGGTAAATTGACCGGCGGTCCGTTTTCGAGCGCCACCGTCAAAATTTGCGACAGCGCTCAGGAATTGGAAGATCTAAGAGAAGTCACTTTCGCCGACGGAGAAGAGAGTAGCGCCGCCGGTTTTGTGGCAAAGATAGATGGCGAAGTGGCGGGGGGACTATGGATAGCGCTCGGCGACTACATGGATGATGACTTGGGTTTATCCTGCTTGCTGGGCCGCGGCGGATCCTGGATTTACTCGGCGCGCGTCGACGATGCCTATCGCCGGCAAGGAATCTATTCGCATTTGATGGCGGAATCGGCACGGTCGCGAAAAGACGCGGGGTACTCAGCACCGTTTATTGGCGTCAGCAAATTAAACAAAGGTTCGCATAAAGCGATCCAACGTTTCGGCACACCCGTTGGCGAAGTGTTCGTTATTCGGCTGGGGGCGATGGTTTGGGCACGGGCGAAAGGCGGCTTGGACCTGAACCAAACCTTGACCACGCAATGCGCTCTCCGTCCAATCCAGCTGGACCTGTCTGAGAAAATCTAGGGCTGTGTTCCAACTTAGATTTAGGGTTGGAGGTAGTGGATGAGGCAACGAGTCCTGCCCCTCCTTTACCTTTTGATTTACCCTTTGATTTACCCTTTTGATTTACCCTTTAACGCATCGTTAAATGCAGCTGCAGGATTCGTGGCCTCATCCACGCGTGAGCCGCTGGCTCATGAGCTAATTCGTTGGGAGTGTAAGCTCCCGACAACAAACGGAGAGATCGTTTCGGCGATCGAAACCTACCCGGGCTGATTCGTGTTGGTCTGGAACCTGTTTCTCGAACTTTTATTTTTTTCTATAGGAGGTAAGCAGCTAGGCACAGG
>CALDEW010000433.1 GCA_937942355.1 uncultured Pirellulaceae bacterium
TGGCCACCGCCGCGGCGAATGTTCGAGCGGCGTGAACCGGCGCGAGCATTACCAGTACCTTTCTGGCGGTACATCTTTTTCTTGTTACCGGCAACCATCGCACGGCTCTTTGTCTTGTGAGAACCCTGCCGCTTGCTGGCCTGGTACATCACAACAACTTCGTGCAACAACTGCTTGTTAATCGTCGCGGCGATTGCGGTCGGGTCGATTTCGTACTTCCCGACTTCTTTTCCGCTGATGTCAAAAACTGGCAAACTCGCCATGTCTGTTACCTAATAAATCGTTTGTTATAGCTTTGGCTGGCAGTTGATAAACTACCGACTGTAGTGGAGCTTGTTAAAGCTCCTGCCGATGGGACTAACCCTGCCTCGAGTCGCCGTCCCAGCGAACTGCCGCGAGATCTTTAACAAGATCCACTACGGATATTCTGCGCTTACTTTTTCATGTTCGTTTCGCGGATGACTAACATCCCACCGTTTGGCCCAGGGACAGCCCCTTCAACCAACAGCAAGTTGTTTTCTTCATCAATGCGATAAAGATTCAAGTTCCGCGTGGTGACCTTGGCGTTTCCATACTGACCGGCCATACGCTTTCCTTTGAAAGTACGGCTTGGCCACGCGCTCATGCCGGTACCACCAGCGTGACGGTGACACTTCTTAACACCGTGACTCGCACGTTGTCCGGAGAAGTTATGGCGCTTCATAACACCTGCGAAACCGCGACCCTTGCTGATCCCGCTGACATCGACACGCTTGACTTCCGCCAAAACGTCAACGGCAACATCTTGACCAACTTCGTAGCCTTCAGTCTCACCACGCAGCTCACGAATGAACTTCTTAGGGTTACCACCGGCCTTAGGCGAAGCCTCAACGCCAGCTGCCGCGAGGGCTTTACTGCGTTTACTTTTGATATCTGCCACATGGCCACGCTCAGAACGAGCGGCCTGTGATTGGCGAGAGCGGTTGTCTTTCTGTGGACGTTTTTTGTCCAAGAAACCCAATTGGATCGCTGAATAGCCGTCTTTTTCCTGCGTACGAAGCTGCAGCACCTTGCAGGGGCCCGCCTCAATCACCGTTACCGGCGTCGCAATTCCAGTCTCAGGATCGAAAACCTGAGTCATCCCAACCTTACGGCCGAGTATGCCCTTCGTCATGACTATTCGCCTTATTTATTTCCAATTGGTACTGCTTTGAAGAAGCCTGCCCAACCTCACACCAGAGGCGGACCGCTTATCCCCAAAACTTCCAAACCATATTCTTTAATTCGCTAATTTATTTAAAACCGCACTTGGGAGGGCCATCAAGCCAACCTTTGTCAGGTTTACGCCGCAGTGACGATTAACCCGATTAACCTTTAGCCAGTGCTTTGATTTTGATCTCAACACCGCCGGGAAGGCTTAATTTGTTGAGTGCTTCAATTGTTTTTGCGGTCGCTTCGACAATGTCGATCAGACGTTTGTGCGTCCGAATCTCAAATTGCTGGCGAGCCTTTTTGTTGACGAACGGTCCTGAAAGAACCGTGTACCGCTCGATGCGAGTCGGCAGTGGAATCGGCCCGTGCACTTCAGAGTGAGTACGCTTAGCAGTTTCCACGATTTCCTGAGCACTTTGATCCAGCGCAGAATGGTCGTAAGCTTCCATTCGGATACGAATTACTTCTTTTGCACCAGCCACTCGGGAATCCTTCAACAAAATTTAAAACGCTACCTCTTCATAGACGCCGACACAGTTGTCCGCGTTTTGAATCCAACACACGCCCGTGAGCAACACGAAAAAACCGCACTGCATTGGCTAAGAGGCCGATTTCCTAAGAATTTAGGAACCGGAGAATTTATTGTCGCCGTGTCCAATCGTCAACAGCAAAAACTTAAAAACTCTTCTCTTTTGCGAAACGGCCTGAACCTCGGTCGGCTCAAACAGCATCGAGTAGTTTCCGTCGGCATTTTTTAGCCAGCAATTCGGTTGAATTGGGCTGATTCTAGTGATTTGGCAGCAATTGTCAGGCGGACGCCGATTCTTTGAGGCGTTCGAGCCTCAATCCCCATCGAGCATAGGTTGAAGCCGCGCATCGAGCGCCTCCTCAGAACGTTGGGATTCCCAAGTTCTTTGGGTACAATAGCACTGAATGAATACATCGGTAACGACCGTAAATGGCATCAATTCCTCTTAATTTAGACTGACTAATGATTCAACCTGAGGAAATTTTCGAAGCGGTTTGGGATGGGCATTCGTTGCATGGCGACAAGTTTACTCTTGATCAGGCAACCCGGGCGATTGAATCGGTTTACAGCAATAGAGAGAAGATTGACGACGAACTGGAGCCATCCCTTGTCGTAGTTGCCGGAAAATTTGATAGCGAGAACCGTCCAAGATTCGATATTGGGATATATCCCTCGTTTAGCCTATTCCAACCGATAGAGATTCTATTTTCTTACCCTCTGGGACTGAGGAACTGGACGCTCAAACGCTGCGACACACAAATACTCGAATTTACATCCAGCAATGGAATCAAAATTTCCAGCATGCGCAATTCCAATTGGTTTCGACGCTATCAAAACGTCAAGCCTATAGAATTCGTGTGTAGAATGCGAACCGCGGATGAACTCGAAACGGTCGGCAAGGCTATGGCTAATGCTTTCGAAGATGGCCTTTGAGCACCACACAATGACGGCAGGTCGTGTCGCTAACAAATAAAACATGCTGAATGCCGGATAAAACGAGGAGCCTAAGTGGCCAATTTTCAGGGGGGGATAGAGAATTTAATCCCGCCACTCGGTGGTCATAACCTTTCAGGGCTCGCCGCCGGGGACCAATGGGGCAATAATGGAGCGTTGAGCTAAGTTCTGCTCGTTGAAAGGTTCAAGGAACTGGTCGTGGAAACTCAATCAAAAAGAAAGCTGGTGGCAAAACGAGCCCTGTTCGTCGTATTAGCGACCATCACTGCCGGCTTTTGGGCGGACCAGGCTCTTGCCCAATTCATCAACACGACGGTCCAAGTGCCGACCCTGCGGGTGACGCAATTTAACACGGCTGTTAGCGTTCCAGACGGCGGCACCGCGCGTCTTGGCGGAATCGCCAGAAGCCAATCATTTCCCGGCGGTCGCTCGTCCACCGCGGGCAACGCGCTGGTCACCGCCCACGTGCTGGTCATGAGCGAGCTTGAACAGGAGATGCTGGCCAATGCTCGACCCGCGCTTCTCCAGTCGAAGTTCAACCAACAACAGCTAAACGGTAGCGCTCGCACCCAAGCTCAGGCCGATTTTATTACCGATAACATCAATCGCCGCTGAGCAAATTTTTGGGTAGTTCGCGCTGTTGCGTTAGATCGTTTTCGTTGGTGTGCACTAGGAAAGGCTGGATTTTGGCCAGCGTTTTTGCTCCGATGCCTTTGACCTCTAACAGTTGGTCTATTGAACCAAATCCGTCAATTTCTTGACCGTGCTCGACGATCGCCTTAGCGGTCTTTTCCCCGATCGCAGGGAGATTTGCGAACTCGGCCCAATGCGGGCAATTGATGTCGACGCGATATCGAGCCTCCAGAGGCATCTGCGTATCGACGTCGGTGGAGCCGGAAAAATAGAACGGCATCGTGAAGAGCATCAGCACAGAAGCGGTAATTGCGATACCAAACATCGCAATAAGATGCCGGTGGGGTGTGGGGAACTGGCCAAAGATCTTACCGCAAAACCCAGGTACACGTTGGGGAAACGCCTGATCAGCAGACGCCCTTGAGAGATCGGTCGTTGCTTCGTCTAGATTCCGTTGGATGCGTTCACCATCAAGTTTTTACTTAGGACGCGCTGCCCACTCGTCGGCTGAAATAATACCGTCTTCGTCTTTGTCGGTTTTGCGAAACTTCTGCAGCGTTGCCTCATCCCAAGTCGAAGAGAATTCGGCCATTTGAATTTGCCCGTCTGAGTTTTTGTCTAAGCTGCCGAGGGTGCTGCGTGAGTTTGCTCCACCACGCGATCCTGAATTGCGCGCCCCTGACTTCTTAGGCGGCGTGTATTTTCTGGAGGCAACATTAGCGGGGCCACCGCGTGATTGATTTTGGTTGTTTGTTGCCGTTGCTTTTAAACCATCTTTTTTCTTGCCTTTGTCACCTTTTATGTAGTCCGTTGCTTCTTTCTTGGACAAGAAGCCATCGCTGTTTGCGTCGCCTTTTAACGGCCTTCTCATCTTTTTCAGCTCGGCTTTAGAAAGCCGGTTATCTCCGTCGGTGTCATACTTTTTGTACACGCCGTCGATGTAATTGGCGAAAGCAACGGCGCTGTTTGCTGGACTGCCGGATTTAGATCCTCCCTGGCTCGAACGACCACTCGACGATGCCTTAGTGGAGGCTCTGCTTGATTCCGAGGTTCGGCCATAACCGCCCCTGTCGGGACGGCGACTCCGCCCGTAGTCGCGGTCGCGTTGATCGTCTTCTCGATCCGAGCGCCCGTAGTCTCGATTCCTACGATCATTTCCGCGGTCTCTTGCTGCCCGTGCGTCGTTTTTGTTTTGCAAACGTTGAGCCATCTCCAGCAAAGAGATGCGGCCGTCGCTATTGAGGTCACTTTCGGCCGGTTTAGGATCTTTCCAGCGAATACGGCCGATCTCATCACCCTCCAAGAACCCACTTTTGTCACGATCGTACCCATTGAGCATCTTGCGAGCATCGTTGAGCGTTTGTTCGTCGAAGTCGGTCTTCTTCAAACCCGTTATACTATCTTCGAAAGATGCGACCGCGGGTTCCTTGGCATCTGAGAATCCGAATCCCTCGAGGCCTATGGTTTCCTTCTCGATACCAAACGTATCCAGCTTTGGACCGACTTGATCTGCGAATTTCTTGCGCTCGGCATCGCGTTTATTGGCATAAACAGCGTTGGCTTTTTTGATAGCCACGTCAATTCTTACCGGGTTGTCGGCGTTGATTCCAAGTCTTGCCAAGTGCTGGCGAGTGCGATCGCTCTTTAGTTCCTTGCTTTCAAGCACACCGCTCTTGTCGTCGTCAAGCTTGTTAAGGTAGCCCTCTAAATCAAACTTTTGTTTCCACTGCTCACGCTTGAGTTCACGCTCACGATCACGCGCGTCTCTTTCACTGCGATAGTCTCTGTCTTCTTGCGCAAACGCCGGCAGCGCAAACAACATCGCCGCAACAACCGCACAAAGCGATATCGCCAACCATCGTTCAATTTTGATTGTAGGGATTTTCATCACACCTGATTATAGCATTGAAAAAGGAGAGAAGCGGTGACTCTGCCAGCAGTATAGCGATTGCCGTCGATCAAAACGTTACTTCGCAATGGTGATGGGCTGCCGTAGATACACGCAAATTGAGGCACTTTAGGACATTTTCTCACATTTAACACGTAAAATCGCATTGTTCCGAGGGGACTTCCGGAGACTGACATGCTAACGGTCGAATGACCGACCGTTTACTTTTGAGGGCCAACGCGAGCGTGCCGATAAATAACATAGTATTCGGTTCTTCAGGGCAACAAACGCAATTCGAAAAAGAAACTGGATCTGACGATCACCATCGTGAGCTACGAAGATAGAAGTACGACAAACGGAATGATGTCTGAAAAGGTAACCACACCGTCTTCATCCATATCCGCCTGAGCGAGGTAATCACCAGCCCGAAGGAGCTCGATAAACGGCGCTATGTCCAAAAAGTTTACGACGCCGTCAAGGTTACAATCACCCAGTAGCACCTCAGAAGTCAACGTCACTGTCAGTGTCGCACCGGGTTCGAATTGGTCAATGAAAACGCCTCGGTCGACGTCACTGTTGAGATCGAAACTAAACGCGGTACCGTCGGCAAGCACTCCAGAGAGCGTCACGTCGCGGTCAACAATAGTGAACGCTGCGCCCTCGACGAGATTATCCATCGGTGCCCCGTCAAGAACAAAAGCGCTACCAGAAAGGTTGACGGTGCTGCCATCAAAAGCTTCGAAGACATCTCCAATGGATCCTCCGCTGATGTTGATCACGCTGCCGCTACGGGCATCAAAGTTGCCTCCCAAAGTTCCGCCGCTGATGTTGACCACGCTGCTGTCAAAGGCTTTGGCGAGAGGCCCCACGGTGCCACCGCTGATGTTTACCGTGCTGCCATCCCACGCCGTAAAGAAACGATCAACGGATCCACCGCTGATGTTTACTTCGCTGCCTTCCCACGCCACGAAGGAATTTTCCACCGACCCACCGCTGACGTTGACCACACTGCCGCTACGGGCGCTGAGGCTATCCCCGACGGATCCGCCACTGATGTTGACCTCACTGCCGCTATGGGCTTGAAAGCCAGTTCCTGCCGATCCGCCGCTAATATTCACAACGCTACCAGCCACCTCGAGGTCAGACTCTACCGCGCCTCCTGCAATGTCCAGCGCTGCGTCGACGACCGCGAAGTTCTTGCGTAACTGGCCGCCAGGCAACAATGTTAGGCTTTGACCCGCGCGCAACCCTTGCGGACCGCTGGAGACCGGCGTCGATATCACGATCGGAACAAGGCTTGCATTAGGCAGCGGCTGGCTCGGCGCAACTAGATTCGCGCTGGATAAAATGTCACTAGCTTCTCCGCTGAAGATAAACGCTGATCCATCAGCGAGCGTCCCCGTAAAAACATCATTGACCCCAAGCGTGATGGTCGCATCGGTATAAGCCGCGCCGTTGAGTTTGTATTCGCCACCGATCAGGTTAACTGCGCTACCTACCAAGGCTCGAAAGCCAAAGCCCACCGATCCGCCGCTTAAACTTACCTCGCTACCTTGAAAGGCTTGAAAGGTATTTCCCACGGTGCCGCTGCGAATATTTACCTCGCTGCCTTGATTGGCTTGAAAGTTATTTCCCACAGAGCCGCCGTCGATGTTCACCTCAGCGCCTTCATTGGCAAAGAAACCAGAGAAAGGTTGTATCTGAAAGAGGGGAATCGAAGTCAGAACGCCGCCAGTTGTGACGTTGAGCTGAGTGGTTTCACCCATGACGCCACCGACGATCCCCTCCGGTTCATCATCCGGCGGTAAATTAATGACGTTGGTGAACAATGCCGAATCGCTGGGACCGGAGTCAAACACCTGCGCTGAAGCAGTCGCCGAAAAAAGGAAAGACAGAAATAGAACGGGGAAGAGTCGAATTACTAGCATAGGTTCGCCTTCGTCTTTGAGTGGGTGCGTTAGATAAGACAATGATTACAATATATATCAAACTTCAACCACACGGCAAAAAGTCTCCCTTTAGGATCCGCGGCGGAGCGAGATTGGTCGTAAATGCCGGTAAGTGTCCGACTTTTGGGTGATCTTTCTGGATTGCGGTCAAATCTATTGAGAAGGTTACCGGGCTCCGCAATTGTGACTTAAGGCCAGCAATCATAGGTAAATTGCGATTGATCCGGACATATTCTCACAATTGCTTCTAAGTATTTCTTGTTGGAGCCAGATTGCCCCATTATAAGTTTGACCTTCATTTGCATCGCCCTGATAATAAAGTGGTTCGATTTTGATGGTTTCGGCTTTCGTTTCCTCTTCCATGCATTCCCCCGAGCACTAGCTAGATGAACCAGTGTCCTAAGTGCCAGACTAACCTCGAAATGTTTGCTCTCAAATGCGAACATTGCGGGTGGAGCATTATCGCGTCTCAGCCACCGGACGCCGCCAACGGTCAGGGAGATCGGCCTATTTCGTTATCGCCAAGCAATCTTACCGGCGACGAATCCAATAAGTCGCTCAGCCCGACGACGCAACTGAACAACAATCACAGAGCAGAGAGAGCTTCAAAGTCACAGGGGGCTTCACCGGCGGCGAATCATTCGAGGGTTGATTCTGAAAGGTTGGCTCAATCCGTCAAGGCAGCTCGTCGCGAGTTCGAACGCGGGATGGAGTTAGTCGAAGCGGAGGACTTCGCAAACGCGATGGCTCATTTCAATCGCGCGATCGTGATCGCACCGGTGGAACGATTGGGCGAGTTCTATTCTTTGCGGGGGTACTGCCACCTCAAACAATCCGATTTTCGCCGCGCCGAAAAAGACTGCACAGAAGCGATCAGGCTCAACTGCTGCGACCCGCAGACGTACGCTTGGCGAGCCGCCGCGCGGGGAGAGCAACTCAACTGGCCGGCCGCCTTTGATGATTTGGATTTGGCTTGCATCGCCGCTGGTTCTCAACGCGATGCGTATCTGGAGCTAATGGAGTCCTATGCCGATACCGCCAGTGAACACTATCGAAGCGAGATCGCCGCCGGCAATGATTCGGCGCACCTGTTTTTCTCGCGAGGCTGGGTTTACTTGCGTTGCGGCAAGTACGACAAATCGTTTCGAGATTTCCAATTGGCGATCAAGCTAGAACGCGATCATCCCTGGGCTTGGACAGGACTGGCGAAGCTTTGGACCGAAGAACATATCGATGCAGCGACCTTCGAGAAGATTGACCAGAATATCGAAGTTGCCGTTCCGCCTCCCAATGACGACTCGGACATCATCCGCTGGTGTTCTCGAGGTGAACACGGCGATGTTAACTGCCGTCGTGAAGCGTTGCAAATGCGATCGCGTCTGTATCGGGACGCTGGGAAATTGGATGCCGCTAAAAAAGATCTACAAACTCTGGTCGATATGGCTGGCGATGATCCCGATGCGCTGGTCGCGTGTTGCGAGCTTCGGTTTGAGATGGGGCAGGCAATGCCGGCCGTCACGCAACTGAATCAAGTGCTCAAGGCTCACCCCGAATTCCAAAAAGCGCTATTGCTTCGAGGCCGTTGCTTCGCTTGCGTGAAAAATTACTCGTTAGCGGCCAGCGATCTTACGCGCTACCACCAACTCAACTCTGAGGATCACGTTGCCGGTATCGAACTGGCGAAAGTCTACCTTGCGACCAATCAAATCGATAACGCCGAAGTGCAGTTTGAAAAAGCGATCAACGCCAATCATGGCAGCTTCGACGCTTACCATGGTTTTAGCCGCGTGTTCCTGAAGAAAAATCGCCTGGATGTCGCGCTGACCCAATGTCAAAAAGCCATTGCCATCGACAATCGTCGCGCTGAAGCGTTTGCAACCGAGGCCGAAATTTACCTGCGTTTGAGCGATGATACGCGCGGAATCGATAGTTACTGCAGAGCTATCAACATCGAATCCAACGAAGAGGTTAAGGCCAACTATTTATATATGCGAGGCGTCGCCTATTACAACCTCAATCAGTTCGAAGCGGCGTTAGAAGATTTCCAAAAATCCTGCCAACTGCGTCCCAATCACGCGGGCGGACTGGTTTGGAAAGCCGCCGCGTGTTCACGGCTGGAACAGTGGACCCAGGCGATCGTTTGCCTCAACCGCGCGATGGAGATCCGCCCCAACGCGGCTCAGCAGTATCAACAATTGGGCCGACCGGTCGCTAGGAAAGCGATCAAGCATTTCAATCGTAGGCTGCTTGAGAATGAAGACGATGTAGATACCTACCGGGAACGGGCGTTAGCCAATCAATTCCTCAGCATGTTCGCGTCTTCGATCGACGATTTAACGACGGCTTTGGATCTGGAGCCCGGTAATGCTGACTTGTTGATTCGACGAGGCCAGGTGTACGCGATCACGGGCGATCAAAAATCGGCAATCGAGGACTTCTCTCGCGCCGTCAAAATCGACCGCCGGAATCATTTGGCCCGCTACTATCGGGCTCAAGCTCGTGTGAAATGCGGCCACACCGATCGGGCTCAGCGCGATATCCAGAAAGCCATTCGCATCGATTCGCTGCAACCGGCCTATCATCATTTATTGGCAAAGATCTATTTGCAGAACAATCGGCCGGATCAAGTCGTGTTGTCCCTCGATCGTTCGATTCTGTTGGATTCCACGGATGTTGCTGCGTTTAAATTACGGGGCGATGTTCAGGCCAAACTCAAAAACTATTTCTCTGCGGTCAGCGACTATACCCGTGCCTTGGAGTTGGATCCTTCGCTGACGGAGTTATTGGTGCTCCGTGCTCAAACGCTGGTCAAAGCGAATAAACCGCGCGAGGCGATCGAAGATTTTGAGATGGCTTTGACTCGCGACCCGCATTTACCCAAAGCCTATTCAGGACGCGCGCTGGCACTGGCGTCCCTGGGCGCGCATGAGTACGCAACGATATGGCTGACCAAAGCGCTGCATCGTTTTAAGAAGCCGCGTGACCTTGCTGAACTGTTGTTCGCGCGTGGGAAAATATTCTATCAAATGTTGCTTTACGCGTCGGCAACGATCGACTTCACTGCCGTTTCGCGAATCATGCGCGACGATCCCAAAATCGTTGCGGCTGCGAAGTATGCTCGGGCCATCGCGCGAGTGCAGACGGGGCGACGCGATTTAGCCGAAAAAGACTTCTCAGAAGTATTGGAAATGGATCCCACCAACGATCCCTCGAAATTAGCGCTGCACTGGATTAATAATCGAGACACCGTTGAGCTCCCGCCGTTTTTGATCAAACCGGTTCGCACCAAACGTCCGATGCGACCGCCGGTGGTTCGGTCCAAGGTGACGATGACGACACGTCCGCGCGACTGGCGCGCCGAACGGCAGTATGACTCGTGGATCTTACGAACGCTGGAGAAGAAAGAGTACGGCCCGATCCAACGCGACGTATTGAATCGCTGGATTGAAGACGGTCGAATAGATTTTGGGATGAAATTGTTACGGGCGGATTGGTCGAAATGGCAACGGGTCGAACGCGTGTTCAAAGAACTGCAACCGGTTGCGGAAAAGGTTGAGGAAAGTGAGGTTACTGCCTTTCCAGAGATGGTGACAAAAAAAACAACCTCAACACCGGCGAATCAGTAGCGATTTCCGGAATCGTGTTTCCGTATAAGAGAGACGTAGTTCGTAGGGCCGGTTCCCACCGGCCTTTTTTGGGGTAACGTTGGGGCGGCCGGTAGGAACCGGCCCTACAGCTGCCGCTTGTTATTGACGGGGAGGTCTCTTTGACGCAAGATAAAATTTCGATGGTCTACGTGGCCAATGTTGAAGCGCCTCCTCCGGAAACGATTTCCAACGGGTTCGCAAAATACACTCGTTTCAAAGAGTTGAATTCGGGCGGCAAAGCAGTGCTTTATAGTTGCTTCGATACCAACCTTGGCCGCGAAGTCGTACTGAAAAAGTTGCGTCCAAAGTTTAAGCATGACAAAGTCGAGCTTCGCCGGTTATTGCGCGAAGCAAAGATTACGGCTCAGCTGCAACACCCGGCGACGCCGCCTCTGTACGAACTGGGGATCGATGACCAGGGTGATTGGTATTTTGCGATGAAAAAGATCGCGGGATTCACTTTATTCGAGATTATTGTCTCGTTGGCCAAACGCGAACCGCCAGCCGAATCTCATTTTACGCTGATTCGGTTACTGCGAATCTTCATTCAGATCGGCGATGCCGTTCAGTTCGCCCACTTGCGCGGTATCATCCATCGCGACATCAAACCTGAGAACGTGATCATCGGGATGTTTGGCGAAGTGAATCTCATCGATTGGGGAACCGCAAAGATCTGGGGAATGCCTTACGAGGATGGAGACGAAAAAGGCGCTCATGACCGAATAGGCACGCCGTTGTATATGTCGCCGGAACAAGTGCAAGGGAATCGACCTGTCGATGAACGATCGGATATTTTCAGCATGGGGATTGTGTTGTACGAGATGTTGGCTCAACGGGAGCCGTTCGTCGGAAAAGATAAACACGCAACCTTCCACAACATCGTCCACGAACAGCCGCCGGCGCCCAGTCAAGCGGCTCCTCATCGCTTGATTCCAGAGGCCTTAGATCGAATTTGCTCGAAAGCACTGATGAAAGATCCTGCCGACCGCTATCAGTCCATGCGTCTGATGGTGGACGATGTAGAAGAGTTTCTCAACAATGCGATCCAGCGCGGAACGAAATAGAAAAAGCACGCGAATTTTCCCAAGCATTCTTTGTTGCAAACGAACTTCCTATTGCAGAAAGAATTATGTTAAGATCCAAAGGAAGTGATCGTCGATGTCTTTTTTCAAGAAGAGCCCAGTGACCGACCAAGAAATAGCATTTCAGCGTTTGGAGATGAAGGTAAACGCACTGATGGCAATCTGCGTGGTGCAGGTATTGATGCTCTCGGCATTGTTATTCGCCAAGCTGTTTGTCCCGTCAGGCTTAACGGTGTTTGTGGTGCTGGTGATTCTAGGTGTGGTCGGATATCTGTTTCGCCAGCAATTGCCCGCCGTCTTCAGCAGTGTCTTTGCCACTGTCTTCCGGTTGATCACACGATCCAGCAGTTCCTCCTCGGCCGACGTGTCATCAGGTTTCTCAGCGACCGGCGAATTTAAGGATGTTGAAAAAGAGAAGTTTAAGTAGTCCGTGCCTTGCCGCAGGAATTTGAGCGCGATTAACGACTCGGAGAGTCGTTTTACGTAACTCGACTCTCCGAGTCGTGAGTTCATTCAACCGAATGAGTCGGATTGGGCTTAATCTGATTTGACGTTAGCCATCCCAACGGCAACCAGTTCTGACGAACCAGAACGAGTTAAGTTCCCTCCTTTTTCCACCAATCTAATTTTTCTTATCCGTGGAACTTCCCGGTATGTCTCAGCGTCGGTAGGTTTGTTACAAAATTCTACAATTATTGTGAAACAGTTTGCCTAGGTAGAACGTTAACGAAGTTACTGGCAAACATTCAATCGAAAAGGGCGATCCATGCGGTACTTACTGGATTCAATTGGCGGAAATTCCAAGGCAATATTGATTCTTACGGCCTTTCTGCTCTCAGGCTTCATCATTTCTTTTGCATACGGACATCCCATGGACGATAAATCGCGCGAGCAACTTTGGAAGGAAGTCGAAGCCGCCCAAAGCCAGCGTTTGCCTAAGACCGAAATGGAACTTTTGCAGCGCATCTACGACTTGGCCGTCGCCGAAGAAGCGTTTCCCGATGCGGCGCGAGCCCTGTTTCAGAAAATCGTTGTCGAATCGAAGATCAACCAACCGGCAGCTCCCTTCGCGATTAAAAAGCTCCAGTCCGAAAATGAAAAGGTGCCCGCGGCGCTCAAGCCAATCACCGATGCGGTGCTGGCGAATTGGATGTTCGCTTACTTTCAACAAAATCGCTGGCGGTTTCAGCAACGTTCGCAAACCTCGACCACCGTCAGTGACGACATCGAAACGTGGGACCTGCGACGAATCCTACAAGCCATCGATCAGTCATTTACCGAAGCGCTCGCGGGAGCCGATGAACTGAAGAAAATTCCGATCGCAGAATTTAAGGAATTGACTGAGGGCGGTAATGCTGAAGGCGATCTTCGACGTCCCACCGCGTTTGACTTTATCGCTCAACAAGCGATTGAGTTCTATGCGCTCGACGAACAGATCACCCGAGGTATCGACGCGTTTCAGGTTACCGCCGACAGCCCGATCTTCAGCGCTGACAAAGCGTTTCTTCAATGGCAGAGCGAAACTCAAGACACCGATTCGTTCGCGCTTCGAACGATTCAGTTGTACCAACAGGTTCTTACCTTCCACCAGAACGACGAAGACCAAACGGCTTATCTGGCCGCCGACCTTCAACGTTTGCAGTTCGCCAACACGATTGCCAAGGGCCAAGAGAAAACGGCGCGATACCGTGCCGCCCTGCAGCGGTTCGCCGATAAAAATAAGCAACATCCCGTCTCCAGCGAAGCGCTGGCACAGTTGGGGCAAAGCCACTTCGACGAAGGAGACAAAGGCGATCTGGTCGAAGCCCATCGCATCGCCACCGTCGGGCTTAACCGATTCAAAGACTCTGTCGGTGGTGCGGCGTGTCAGAATCTGATTCACTTAATCGAAAAACCTGCGGCCAACATCGCTACGGAACTGACTTGGAGTGCGTCCAAACCCGATTTTCAAGTCAGCTATAAGAACCTCCAGAAAATCACATTGCGTGTCGTTGAATTCAAACGAGAGCTCTGGCCAATGGGTTTTCGGCTTCACAGCAACGGTAACTGGCGACAGCGGCAGCAAGAATTGCTAAACATGCCCGTTGTGCAGCAATGGGAGGTTGATCTACCCCCGACCGAGGATTTTCAAATGGCCTCGCAGTCGATCGACGTGCCTGAGGGGTTGAGGAAGGGAGCGTACGTTGTCATTGGTTTGTTCGATGATGGTCAACCGCGCGGCGACAATGTCCTTTTCGCTCAACAGGTTTGGCGGACCGATTTGGCTCACATTGTCCAACACGATTACAACTCGGCGGTGCTTAAAGGCCAAGTCTTCCACAGTGTCACCGGCCAACCCATCCGAGGCGCTAACGTGAAAGTCCAAACGCATCAGCAGAATGATCGTACGCGTGGCCTTGTAGATGTTGCCAATGTCATCACCGATCAGAACGGCATCTACTCGGTCAAGGTGCTCGACAGAAGCCGCCGACATTATCTCACGATCACCCAAGGCGATGATACGTTGTTCATCTTGGACAATAACTATCGGAGCTCTCGCAACAAACAGCAGGACACCATCACCCGTTCAGCGCTATTCACCGACCGCGCTATCTATCGTCCTGGTCAAACGATTCATTTCAAAGTCGTTTGTTCCCATAACAATCAGCGCGATGGGCAATACGCTGTCGCGGCTCAGCAGAGCCTGTCAGTCCAACTGTTGGACCTGAATAACGAACTGGTCGAAACGGTGGAATTGGTTACCAACGAATTGGGATCTGCCGCCGGTGTGTTCACGGCGCCCCAGGATCGCGTGACCGGTAGAATGCGGCTGAAAGTGGTGAATTCATCTTACCAAGGTCAAACCAACATTCGTGTTGAAGAATATAAACGCCCCAAGTTCAAGGTTGATATCGAAAAACCTGAGAAATCATTCGCTCTCAATGATGCGGTGACCGTCACCGGTCGTGCGATGGCCTACAACGGTGCGCCGATCGACGGTGCCAAAGTCACTTATCGCGTCGTGCGTAGTGTGCAGTATGCCGGCTGGTGGCACTGGCGTTGCTGGTGGGCGCCCTTGAGTTTGCCTCAGCAGGAGATCGCGCAAGGAACCGCCGAGACGCAAACTGATGGTTCGTTTGAGATTAATTTTGACGCGCTTCCCGATCCGGCGGCCGATCGTGAAGGTCAACCCGCGTTTACCTTCACCGTGTATGCCGACGTAACGGATACGTCTGGCGAATCCCGATCTGCGCAGACGCGCATCAATGTCGGATTCGTTTCCTTGGCGGCGACCGTTACCCATGACAATTGGCTGACCACCGAGGATCCAACCAAGTTTAAAGTCACCACCAAGACTCTGGACGGCATCGGTCAAGCAGCAACGGGGAAATTGATCGTGCGTAAGTTGACGCCGCCAGAGAAAGTTCAGCGCAAGCCACTGCTGGGTAATCGCTACGGCTATCGTCGATCTCGACGCGCTGAGGCGCCGGATCAGTCTGATTTCCGGCGCTGGAAAATTGGTGACATCGTCCATCAAGCGGAACTTACGACCGATGAAGAAGGTGTCGCCGAACATTTGGTGACCATGGAAGCCGGTGCATTCCAAGTGAGTTTCGAGACCACCGATAGCGCTGGAGAAAAAGTGCTGGCTGAATCGGCGCTGCTGGTAATTGACCCATCGGCTGCCAAGTTTGTTGCCAAAATTCCTGACTACTTTGCCGTAAAGAAACCCAGCGTGTTGCCGGGAGAGACTTGGACGGCGTTATGGGGAACTGGATATGAAACCGGCGCAGCCTATGTGGAAGTATTCCATCGGCAGCAACCGGTGATGGCATTTTGGACCAACCAAGGCGCCGATGAAGGCGCGACGCAGAAGAAAATTGAGATCCCCATCGAAGAAAAACATCGTGGCGGATTAAACGTGATTGTGACCTACGTCCGCGAAAACCGGATGTACACGCATCAACACAAAATCGACGTGCCGTGGAAGAATAAGCAGTTGGAAGTGAAGTGGGAGCATTTTGTTTCTAAACTTCAACCCGGAGGCCGAGAGACATGGACGGCGGTGGTGACCGGGCCGGATGCCGAGACTTCCGCGATCGAAATGGTGGCCGCCATGTACGACAGCTCGTTAGACCAGTTCGTCCCGCACCAATGGGCCAATCGAATCGGAGCTTTTTACCAGGACGGCTTCCGTCGAAACCAACAGTTCAGCAACCGGGCGATTTATTTCAACACGTTGGGGCATTTCGAAAATCCAACTTGGCGATCACAAAGCGTCGACTATCGCCGTTTTGCTTCCAGAATCGCCTTGGGTTATTTCAGGAGCGGCGGAATGGTGATGGGGGGAGCAATGGATGACGCGATGCCTGCAGTGGAAAGTTTTTCGTTGAGTCAGTTATCCGCGAGCGGTCCAATAGCGCGGTCGTCTAGGATGGAAAAGGGACGGGCTAAAGGTGAGGTATCAGCAGGTGCCCGATTCGAAAGCAAGTTGGAAGGAGCCGAAGATGCGTCTGAAGGAGACGCAGGGCCAGATCTAACTCAGGTTTCCATTCGCAAGAACCTGCAGGAAACCGCGTTCTTCTATCCTAACCTGATCGCCGATGGAGACGGGCGGATCAAGATCGAGTTCGAGGTGCCCGAAGCGCTGACGACGTGG
>CALDEW010000434.1 GCA_937942355.1 uncultured Pirellulaceae bacterium
TTCAGGACTCGTCATATTGCTGGCCCTTATTTATACCTTCAAGCACTGTACGCAGAGCCGCCGCCACAAATTGGACAACCGGCGTTGCCACAACCACATCCTCCGGATTGGTCGTCGTTCGCCGTCGAGCTTGTTGCGGCCGTCTGGCTGGTCGCTTGAGGCGCGGTGGTTCGTGAAAGCGAACTATTACGGATAACGTTGACCTGTGCTTGCGTCAAAGCACTGGAACGGCCGCCGGTCGATAGAAGGTTGTTGCTGCCGGACACATGCGAGAGCCCAAGGTTGTGACCAATCTCGTGCGCGACGACGCGCGCGATAGTGTCTCTTCCTGACGCGGAGCTCACAAGGTTATCTCCGTTGTGCAAGGCGATGCCACTGCCCCCAATGAAGGCCAGCCCATTGGCGGTAAATTCGCTGACCTCTCCAAAACCGGGGACTCGTTCGACCAAGTAAAGATCAATAACGTTTCGGTCACGACTTCCAAAGCCAGCCGCGTCGCCACTACTAACGATCCTGTTGAGATCCGATGAAGGACGAGTGCCTGTTCCAGAACCGACATTGACCCCCGTGTTGTTCCAACGCTCGGCTGTGAGAAACTCTACATCAACGCCAGCCTGGGCAAAAATCGCATCGACGCGCTGCAAAATGTCGGCTTGCTGAGCCGCGTTACCGAAGAACTCGGCGACGTTTGAGCCATTCGTGTTGGCGGCAATGATGGGCTGAACAAAGATCGTTTGTCGAGCGCCGGTGTTGGTGTTGGTCGGCGCAACAAGATCTGCGGGCGTGAAGGATCCATTTGAGAAAGCAAGTTCCTCAATTCCAAAGACAACATCTCTGCCGCCAAAATTTTCTCCACGCAAGTCATTAACGACGAAGCGATCATCTCCGGCTGTCACTTGATACTCGCGCGAGTTCCCTGAATAGTTTGAGCGGTCCAAACCTGCGCCGCCGACGACGCGATCATCGCCAAACTGGCTGGAGATAACATCGTCGCCGTTGTTACCATGGAGCAGATCACTGCCGGCATTTCCGACGAGGACATCGTTTCCGTTTTGGCCAAAGATGAAGTCGTTACCGCTATCGCCGAACAAGCTGTCATCCCCGTCGCCCCCAAAAATCTGGTCACTACCGTCGCCGCCAGAAACCTGGTCGTCGCCAGACCATGACCCAATCAGGTCGTCGCCGGCTTCGCCAAAAATTCTGTCGTTATCAAGACCACCAAAGATGAAGTCGTTTCCAGTTCCCCCTTGGAGCAGGTTTTCCCCGGCAACGCCAAGCAGCTGGTCATTCCCTTCCCCGCCAACGACTTCGTCGTCGCCAACTCCTGCGACCAGTGAATCGTCACCACCGTTTCCGACAATCCGATCATCACCGTGGTTTCCAACAAGCCGATCATTGCCGCTGCCGCCGACCAGGGTGTCGTTTCCAGGACCTCCAAACGCGAATGAAGCAATGGAAGTCAAGTTCCGAAAAGAGTCGTCGCCAAAAAGACCGACGAACTGAAAATTGGCGACTTCAGAAGCAGAAAACCGTCGCGTTCCGAACCCGTTTTGCGTTACCGTGACCAGCCCGCCATTTTGAGTCACTTCTGCAATATCGTTGCCATTGGTTCCGCCAATGAGAACGACTCCGGTTGCCGCATCAAAGGAGATGCCGGCGAGCAACTCCCTGCTTTCTAGTGAGGAGTATTCGATACCGTGGAGGTTACGTTTTTCGCGACGCTGCTTCTTTAGAGTAAACATATTGATCTCTTCCGGGCTGTGGCAAAGGTTTCGCGTGGAAGCGGCCCATCGTTGAGAAAGGATCGAGAAACGAATCTTAGGAGAGTAAACGGAAAAGTGAAATCTAAAAAATCCGAATTTCGAGAAAAGTTTACCAAGGAGCCTGCAACGTGAAAGACAGCTGTTTCGGCTTGGGTTGCGTCGCTCTACTAAAGAATTGCTAACGCACCTGCTATTGCCAGTAAGAACGCGATGCGCTCAAGGCCGACCTGTCTCTACTAAGGCTCTTTCGAGGAGCAACGATTCAATCTATTTCGGTGCCGGTGAATGTAGCTAGTTTCACAGTTTGCAACTGCCGCAGCACAGTAATGTCTTGCTGTCGCATCAACACAGCCTGTGATCCGCATGGGATTTATTAACCACGGAGCTCACAGAGAACACAGAGTTTCACCGGTCAGTGTCTCTGTGATCTCCGTGCCCTCTGTGGTTAAAAATTGTTGCCGACGCGCGGTTTCGTCGCAGACTGAAAAGCTTCGCCAAGCCCTCCATCCAAACCGTAAATGCGTCTCAGTGTAGAAGTATTTTCTTGTCTCCCTCATCCCCGAAAATCTGATTCTTTAAGAACAGGCACAAAAAAAGCGTCGCACTTTTTCAGAACGACGCTTCGTATACTTTTATTACCCAGCTAGAACAGCAGGTTGATGCGGAGTCTATTTCTTGCGATGACGAATTTTCGCACGCATACGACGTTTCTTCCGACCCACTTTACGGCGGCCTTTTCCGGTCCGTTTTGTTCCCACTTGAGCAATCTCCTGTATTGTGTTGTTTTGTTGACCTGAGCTGATTAGATTCGGCAGCTTGTCAGAGCCCCAAATTTTAAACGATTTGGCTAACCTTCATCACCCCTAAAATTTTAGGATCGGCACCGATGCTTCAAATTGCCAGCCAAATTTTGCCACAATTGCAACGTACCTGAGAAAAACAGACTATAAAACACCTGAAAACCTGTTCACAGCCGACACCGGCGGCTCAAATATCCGCTACTTTCAGATTGCTATCATAGGGTCTCTGGCCAATTGTCAACCAAAATCATCATCACCATCGACGGCATCAATTCGTTCATGCTGGGCCTCCACGGAAACACATCCGTCGAAACACCCGCATTTGACAGATTGGCCGTCGAAAGTATTTCCTTCGATTTTGCCTTCGCGCCTTCCTGTGATCCGCACCGTGTATTTGAGGGAATGTTCACGGGGTCTCAAGATCAGCCCATCACGGCCTTGATCGAAAGTGGCAGCAAGTTTGTTTCGGATTGTCCCGTCGCGCTCGAGGCCGCCGAAGCGGCGCAGTTTGATTCGATCGTGACGATCAAACCCGCTGCTGGCGATGCTTCAGCAGAATCAGCCGCTCAAACACAAGTCGCCGATTTCTTCGCCGCCGCTACCGAAGCAGTTGAAACTTTGGAACAAGATGATCTTCTTTGGTTACATTACTCGGGTCTGATGGGAATCTGGGATGCGCCGCTGGCAATGCGCCAGCAATATCAAGCCTTAGATGACCCGGAACCCTATGCGGATGTGAAACCACCGCAATTTACATTTGATGCCGATCAAGACGATCCCGATCTGTTGGTATCAGTACAACAATCCTGCTTTGCTCAGATCGCACTCATCGACAGCATGCTGGGCGTCTTCATGGATCACTTGGGCCAGCTTGAGGTTGGCCAATCTGCCGTCGTAATGGTCGCCGGTTTGCGCGGCTACGAGTTGGGGGAACATGGGTTCGTTGGTCCGGCGAGTAATCTGTATGCTCAATCATTGCACGTGCCGCTGCTGGTAAGATTCCCAGACACAGAAGAAGCCACCAAGAATCGTCGCAGCCACTCCCTAATACAAACATCGACGATCGGCGACTGGGTTCTCAACAGCCAAAGCGTGATGGGTCAATGTGAGATCATCATGGACAAAGATTCTTCGCCGATTTTGTTGTCATCCAAGTCGGCTGCGGCGGTGCAAACGGCACAGTGGAAGTTCTTACGCTGGACCGACGCAGACGGAATTGTTTTTGAGCAACTTTTCTCTAAGCCGGACGACCGCTGGGAGGTAAACGACGTCGCCAGACGCTGCCCGCAGATCGTTCAAGAGCTTGAAGAGTTATTGGCAAACAACAAAGATGCGGACTCGTCATAGATTTGACTGCTAGTGCTGTGTTGCAACTAAGTTTCAGGTAGTGGATGAGGCAACGAGTCCGGCAGCTGCTAATCCAGCCGCCACTGGTTTTACACGCCCGGTCCCAACGTTTACTGGAACTGCTGGACCTCGTTGCCTTGTCCACTACACGCTTTATGCATCCGCATCTGTCTTTAGGGGGTGCTAGCAATACTCGCCACTTAACCCTTCCTTGCACTGGTGGCAAATCGGGCGATTTTGGTAAAGTCCGCTGCCTTTGAAAACTAAATTTCGAAGCGCAATCCCTTTACAAATCCAAGGCAGGATTCTGGATGGTTGGACAAGGAAGTCCACAATCGAACACTCAATCTGCCCCGTCAAAGCATAAAACAAAACGCTGCCGCCAACCTCGATCAAAAATCGCGCGGTTGGCGCTGCTGGCGATGTCGTGCTTGTTTGGTGTTGTCCTTGTCTGCGCTAATCTTCATCCGGCTCACTCGCAAACTCAGTCGCAACTAACTGCCGCTGCTCAATCACATCTTCCAAGCTTCCGCTTGCGTGTCTCATGGGGAGGTGGGCAAAATCAATCTTGGCGCGGATCAATCGCCACCGACCGTGGTACCGTGTCCAACATCACACCGTTGGGGCTGACCGAATCACTGGCCAACACAGCAACGAGGATCAATGATCGGCAAATCAATATTCTTCAAAAAGTCGCGACCAACTACGACGGTTTTGATTTCACATTTCAAGGTGATCTCAATTCCACAATCGCAATCGAGTTAGCTGCCGATGATGATCCCGAATCCAAGTTTCAGAAAACGCTCTCCATCGCGTCGCTGATTCAAGCAGCCTTTCAGAATCCGCTTGACGATCTAGGCAATCATTTGTCGATCGACCGAGCCCCGGGGGATGTGGTTGAAGTCCAGCTTGACCGGGACCACTTGGTGATTGATTCTGGCGAAACGATGTCCGTGGACGTCGCGCTCAATCACAGCGCCTTAAAACCAGGCCAAGCCAACCTGCGTATGAGCCTAGTAACAGCACGCCAGCGCGACCCCGCGACCTGGTCACAAACTAAAACCATCGACATCAACGACGCTGGCAGCACGCCTGACTCAACACGTTTTCAATTCGAAGCTCCGAGTGAAGAAGGCGTCTATGATTTGCTGATCGAAGTCGAACGAAACTGGTTGGGTATCAACAACGCCGTGATCAACAGCGCGGCAAACAACAAAACAATCCGCGCCTTAGACCCGCAACATGGCCTAATTCGTCGGCGCGTTCAATTTGTGGTGCTTCAAGATCAACCCAAGCAGCCCCAAACCGCCGATGCGTTCGCGCCGATTGGAGAAATTGTGCCAGAGAAGATCGTTCCCAGCGGTACCAACTGGCGACTCCAATCGCAGAAACAAAAATTGGCCGTACTGGGCAATCAAAAGTCGGCGCTGACGCAATTGGACGATCAACCTTTGGTTGAAGTTTTACCTGGCGGTTGGCAAGCACTCCGCCTGCCGACGCTTGAGTTGGGTAAACCACACATCGTCGAAATCGACTATCCAGCCGACCAAGCGATGGCGCTTGGGGTGAGCATTTTGGACCAATCCGATCAGGGCCAAGTACCGTTGCAAGGCGCAGATTCGGGTATTCATATTCCTGATTCGATCGTTGTCGACAACAGCAGCCAACCGCTGATGGCACGGCATCGTGTCACGTTTTGGCCGAACTCGAAGAACGTCTATCTGCTGCTGGCGAATCAATCCGCTGATAATACGGCGCGGTTTGGAGGCGTCAAAGTTCTGGCCGGACCTGACGAACTGGATGTTCCGGATAACACACTCAAGCCCCACCGATTCTCAGGTCGCAAAAGAATGGCGTGGTATCAATCGCCCTCCTTCATGGACGATTTTAGTGTGCAAAAATTCTTCGACCCTGCCGTTGGGCAACCGTTGGACGACTGGGTTGCGTTTTACCAAGGGACTTCACGCCTGATTGAATATTTGAAACAGAACCACTACCAAGGCGCCGTATTGAGCGTCACCGCTGACGGGAGTTCGATCTATCCAGACGTTTACTCAAAAAACACCCCTGCCCACGACACTGGCATTTTCCTCAGCGATGGCCAGGATCCGTTTCGCAAAGACGTGCTGCGCATGATGCTGAAAATGTTCGAACGCGAAAACCTGACTCTGATTCCTGCTTTTTCGTTCTCTCATCCTTTGATAGACATCGAAGCAAACCGCGACGGGTCATTGTCGCCGCAGGCCTTCGATTTAGTCGATCAATCACAGAACCTTCCCCAGTCTTTGGAAAAACAGCCGCGCTACAACCCGCTCAGTGAAAGCGTTCAGGTTTCGGTGCTCAAGACGCTACGTCAATTTGTAGAGCGCTATCGTGGGGTCAGTTCCTTGGGAGGAATAACGCTTATTTGTCAGCCGAACACATACGCAATGCTCGCTGGCGACCAATGGGCACACAACCCTCATACAATTGATCGATTCATGACTTCGTTTGATGCGGAATCTCTCGATCAATCAGGAGATCATTGGATTCAGTGGCGCGCCGATCAAATGACACACTGGTACCAAGCGATCGCTGACCTGGTGGATAGAAATATTGACGGCGGGCAATTGTTTATCGCTCCGGTCGGACTGTACGACAATGAAGAAGCCTTTTCTGCACTTTGCCCCAACTTACACGCGACCGTTAACTTTGAGCAACTGTTAAAACGTTTTGGGTTTGATCGAGTCGAGCTAATGTCAGATCCGCGAATCGTTTTGCTCAACCCACAAACGCTAACGACAGCCGAAACGTTGTCAGCCTCGCGCGTCCACATCAACGTCAACGCGTCAGGTCAAGCCCATGATTTTTTCGCCTCCGGTTCCCAGACGGGAACCATCTTTAACCATCGCGGATTGTGGGCACACTTTGCTCAATTGCAATCGCAAGCCCCTTTTCATCAACAAGCAGGACGATTGATACGGCGCATTCAGTTGACGCCGACGGGAAAATGGAATCGCCAACGTTTTAGTTCGGCCATTCGACAGCAGGACAGCCTGTATCTGATCGATGGAGGAACCGGAATACCGCAAGGCCAAGAAGAATCGCTGCGCCATTTCGCGTCGACGTTCGCGATGCTGCCGCGCGTTCGTTTCTCGGACGTGAAGCCTCATGAAGACGAATCATCACCTGCGATCGACGAGTCATTGATTGTGCGGCAAGCGCAATTCGAAGGGAATACATATCTCTACGCCCTCAACGATTCGCCTTGGGAAGTAACTGTCGCAATCCCAATTGGGGAACCCAAGGACGAGGTTCGACAGGTTGGGATGATCGAACCCTCGGACTCAAACCGCGCCCCGACCGCCGAATATTTCCCATTGACTGATGCCGACGGTCGACAGATTTTCAATTCCAATACAGGAATCTTGGCGATTTCTCTCCCCCCGTTTTCGATCGCCGGAGGCAAGCTAACGGGGACAAAAATGTCAGCCACAAGCTTCGCCTATCAAGTCGATCAAAACATTGAGCCATTATTGCGAAAGAAAACGTACGCGCTGCAAGCGAAGTTGAATTTAGCCAAAAACTCACCGCCGCTGACTGCGCTCAACAACGCGGGTTTCGAAGAACCGCCTTTGCAAACAGCGTCCGGTTGGGACACCGGTGATCAAGCTGCCGACAAGGTTCTATTGGATAAAAGCCAAGGCCATGAAAGTGAAACTAGTTTAAAGCTAATGTCTCAGGGGGATCCAGTTTGGATTCGCAGCAATCGTTTTAACGTGCCAAATACGGGGCGGCTTTCGGTGACGGCCTATCTTAAAGTTGAAGACTTAACCAACCAGCCACCACTACGAATCGCCGTTGAAGGCGAAACTCAGAACTCGACCTACTATCGCTTCGGCAATGTTGGAAGCCTCGCCCCCGAAGCAGAAGCAAAACAAATCAACGGCCAGTGGCGACGCTTTGCAGTCCACTTTAATGATCTGCCCAACGGAGAGCTACGTGATTTGAGGATTGGGTTTGACTTGATGGATAAAGGCACGGTTTGGATTGACAACGTGTCAGTACACGATCGTTGGTTCGATGGAAACGATGCCAAAGCCATGACTCAGTTGCTCGCTGGAGCGGCACCGTTGATGGACAATCCAAGTTCGTTTGAAGGCTGCCGCCGGGTACTGGAAAGCTACTGGCCTCGATTCTTGGACGAACACATCGAGATCGAATCGGCTGCCGCCAACCCAGAAAAGGCTCTGGCAGATGAGGCGGGCGCGCCGCCAACGAGTAACGGCGACAACATCTTCAAACGCGTTAAGTCAAGCTCTCCTTCGTTGCTTCGGCGCTGGAGAAGCAATTTACCCCAGCGCTGATTCCACAGCCGCCATCAATTCTGTTTCGCCTTGTAGAAAGACAATCTCAGCCACCAGCGCGTAGATTGGTACGCCTCTGAATTGATTCAAGCCGATTTTCACAAGATCCTTGTGCGTGCAGACAATCACCGCAGCTCCATTTTCGGCGGCAGCTTCGGCGATTGCTTCAAGGTCGGCGCGGCCGAAGAGATGATGATCTGGAAAGAACTTTTGACCGACGACTGTGGCGCCCGTTGAAGACACGGTGTTGAGAAAGCTGTTAGGGTTGCCGATCGCACAACATACAAAGACTTTTGTCGCGCTGGCACCTTGGGTCGGCGATTGCGCGAATTGAGAAAGGGCTTTTTCTTGTCCGTCGTACTGCATCCATGTCGCCGGCTGAACTTTCGTCCGCGCGATCGGCAAATCTGGGCAGTATCGCTTAAGCTTGGTTTCTGTGCGGATTATGTCTTCATGCGAAACTTGATCGCACCGACTGAGCACCACAAAATCGGCGCGAGCAATGTTCTTCACGGGTTCTCGTAGCAGTCCGCGCGGCAACAAATAACCGAAACCGAACGGTGCGGTGGCATCGACTACGACGATGTCTAAATCACGGCCCAGCGCCCGGTGTTGAAACCCGTCGTCCATCACAATCGCTTCGGTTTCGAGTTCTTCGATTGCGATTTGCGCCGATCCCACTCGATTGGGATCTTGAAGATGAGGAACGTCCGGGAGTCTCTGCCCAAGCTCCATTGCCTCGTCGTTCGGCTTGGATGTCCGATCACGGTTTTTTGCAGCGCCATAGCCACGGCTGATGATCGCAACCCGGCGATCAAGCTGACGAATTCTCCGGCACAGCCAGATCACTAACGGTGTCTTGCCCGTGCCGCCGGTGGTCAAGTTTCCGATCGAGATGACAGGCACATCGACTTTTGAAACGGCCATTTTATCGGTTTCAAACCGTCGATTCCGTCGGAGCACGCCCAAACGATAGACCGGCGTCAGTGCCCATAGCGCCGCGCGCGTCATCGCCGCGCCGATGCCTTGCCGCCGACCACTGATGATTTTAAGAAGCTTAGTTTGGTTAATCATGCGTTGGTATTACCGCCTTCGGGCGGAATCGTCAGTAGGACCAATTCGGCGGCTGTTGCTTGGGTTCGCCCATTTGTAATCCGGCAATAGTCGGTGAAAACGAGCGACCTGAACCGTTAAACTCACCGCTATCAGCAACCCTTACGCTATCGCAACAATAGTATCGACAGTGCCAATCGGACGACTAACGAGCGAATCAATGTAAACTTACTACTTAATTTTGCCAACTGAGTTGACTTGCGCCGATCCACGAAAATGGATGTTGTCTGCCGTGAAAACGGCAAGCCAACATGAACGTTTGCCGTGTTAGCGACGCAAACAGATTTTACGCATCGGATAATTATCGTTCACTAACCCAAGTGAATTTGCGTTATCGAGTCTCGCCGAAGAGAAATGACTATGATTAACACGCGACTACCCCGAATCATTACCATGATCACGATCGCCTGCTGCTTGTCGTTGCCGACCAGCAGTTCGCAAGCGTTGGCACAGGATAAATTTCCTAGTGCCGACGAATCTCCTTTCGAAGAGGATTCCCCCTCCGCCGGAGAAAAGAAAAGGAACGATGGTTCGTTTTCTGAATTGGACGAAGATGGTACCCGAGAACGAGCAAGATCCAGCCGCGGGAGCTCAACTCGGTCTGGCCGAACGGGGGCCGGATTCCGTCCCGAAGAGGACCTCGACGATCCACTGGCATCGAGTCAACAGACCATTCTCAACGACCGTTTCACGGGCTGGAACGAAGCCAGTGATGGTCTGGGAGAGCGGCGAGTTGGAGAAGCGTTAAGAGCAAACTGGGTGATGGTCGATCCTAACGGTCTGCTGGAAGGCTCA
>CALDEW010000435.1 GCA_937942355.1 uncultured Pirellulaceae bacterium
GCAACGTACGCCGCAGACAAAATAATGTCCGACGGGTTAGGAGACGCCATGACGACGTGTTCACATCCGGCAACTTTGGCCGTCACCGCCGTCATCAATACGGTAGAGGGCAGGGCGAACCGTCCGGCAGGCGCATAGCAACCAGCGTTCTGAATTGGTTCGATCGTGTGTCCTGCGGTTCCGCCAGGCACGGGCGTACTGAGCGCAGTAACAGAACCCAATTGAGCCTGAGCAAAGTCACCGATGCGTTTTGCGACGCGCTGCAGCAGCGCCAGATCTTCGGCGTCGATTCGTTTAGCAGCCGCTTCCAATTCCTGCCGCTCGATCACGATCGGCTGTTGCTCAGTGCGTTCTTTGAATTGAGCCGCGAATTTGCGGATCGCCGATTCGCCGCCACTGCGGACTTCGTCCACAATCACTTGCGACTGAGCCAGTGTTTGGGCGTCCAGCGAATGCGTGAGTTGCATGTCACCAAATTCGGCAGCGGAAATTCTCTTTAGCATGTCTTTGTTAGTTCCTACGAACGATTCGATTCATCCGTCGCGCCAATTCAGCGTAAACTTCCTCTAGCCCGACCCCGTTTTTCAGCATCGCCACCAAAGAAAAGTACATCACATCCGCTGCTTCCCAGGCGACTTCGTAACGGTCGTCCAACTGAGCCGCCTCAGCCAGTTCCCCAGCTTCTTCCAACAACTTCTTCTGAAGCAACTGAGCGTCGCCGGCCAATTTCTTCGTAAACGATTTGGCGTCGGGCGAATGAATACGCTCGGTCAGTCTTTGAACAACCGTAGCGATCGAACGTTCTTCACCGAAACAAGTATGAGTATTGCGATGACAAAATCCGGGGGCATCCTGAGTCACCGTAAATCGCAGGCAATCACAGTCGCAATCAAAAGCAATGCCAAGCAACTGCTGCGTCGCGCCGCTGGTCAATCCCTTGATCCACAGCCCGTCGCGCGACCGAGACCAATAAGTCCCTTGCCGTGACTTGATCGCGTGCAGCAAACTTTCTCGATTGGAGTACGCCAACCCCAACGCGATCCCCAAGGGATCACAAATAATGGTCGACCAAAGCCCGTCTGGGCGATCCGACTGCAAAATCGCACAGTAGTAATCGACGATCGTTTCGGGGTTATCGCCGAGCCAATCAGCATCGATAACGGCCAAACGTTTTTGTTTCTCTAATTCAGCGATCGCGCTGGCGTCGGGTGCAGACAACAGGTTCCATGAATCGGAATCGACAAAACGCATTCGTTCATCTGGAACGGATGCGAATTGCTCTCGATTGGCGGTCGTTGTCACGATCCCCGATCCACCGATGTTCAGCAGTTCGAGCGCCTCCTCATCGGAGAGACCATCCGACTGGATAAAGATATCAGTCTGTCCACCGGTCAGCTTTACGATCCGCTGCAAGGATTTTAACTGCGGTTCATCAAGCGCAAAGTCAATTTGCAAACATGTCGCGCCGAACAACGACCAATGCTTGATGTGACCGAGAAGCGTCTCAGTCCAATCGTTTGTTGGTTGGACCTTTATCAGCGGAACGATCATACGCGCACCTCGACTCCCGACGTGACCAGCTCTCGTTTCACATCTTTGACGGTCATGTTTCCATCGTGAAAAATTGAGGCGGCCAGCACCGCATGAGCACCATTGTTGAACGCGTCGACCATGTGCGCAACCGAATTGGCGCCACCGGATGCGATCACTGGCAATGAACAAGCAGCCGTTACGGCACGCATCAATTCCAAGTCGTATCCGCTGCGTGTGCCATCGCGATCAAAGCTGGTCAGCAAAATTTCACCCGCCCCGCGCTGCTGAGCCTCTGCCGCCCAATTGACTGCGTCAAGCGTTTCGCCTTGGGTGCCGCTGCGTGTCATGACCTGCCAAAAATCATCTTTAGACGGATCACGTTTGGCATCGATCGCAACAACCGTGCATTGGGCGCCAAAACGCGTGGACATTTCGTTGATCAGATCCGGGTTTTTGACCGCCGAAGAATTAGCGCTGACTTTATCGGCCCCGGCGTTGAGCAATCGCGTCGCGTCTTCGACCGACGATACTCCGCCACCGACGGTCAGTGGAATATACAGTTTCCGTCTCACGCTTTCGATCGTCTCCAACATCGCCAGACGCGCTTCGCGTGTGGCCGACACATCAAGGATCACCAATTCGTCCGCGCCTTGTTGTTGGTAATGGTCCGCCAGTTCCACCGGGCAGCCGGCGTCACGCAGATTTTGGAATTTCACGCCTTTGACAACACGTCCATTGTTCACGTCAAGGCAAGGAATGATTCGAGGTTTTAACATAGTTCTTTCACGCGCCGGATTTTACGACGCCCAGTTCTCCAACAGAGTTTGTCCCCATTTCCCAGACAGCTCCGGATGGAACTGGCACGCCAACGTCTTTCCTTGCCATAAGCAACTGACGAACTGGCCACCATAATCGGTCGTGGCGTAGTTCCACCCCTCCGGAGGTGAACTCAGGCGAAACGAGTTAGCAAAATAGGCTTCACCGGCTTCGAAAACAGATTGTGAATTCGAAGGGTGCGGCACCACA
>CALDEW010000436.1 GCA_937942355.1 uncultured Pirellulaceae bacterium
AGCTGGTCATCGGGCACCGGCAACTTCAACTCTGACAAATATGAATTGGTTCGCATCAATAACCTTCTGGGGTCTATTTTCCTTGGTGCACAATAACCGCGCGTTTTTTTTAAGGTGAAGCATCAATTCTACCGCCCAGCATGAGCTTTAGAGACGCTGGATGTTGGCTCGGTATATGTTTCTCAATTGTTTTTACTAACCTTGGATATCGCACAGAGCCCGGTGAAGACAAGAAAATATGGACAGGAAGATAAATGAGATCGGGCAGCATACGATATCTTCTTGTCGATATTTTCTTGTCTAATCTTTTGCATTCTCATGGCCAGATTTTGGAGCTATGAGTTCTTTATACTGCCAATTACGGAGCGTCTACCCACTGTGACGGTGGCATGTTTGATTATAAAATCCGGTTCCAACGGCGAAATAATGCGACCGTTATCCAGCCCGTCAATTGAAACGACGGTCAACTTTCACCCAAGAGGAAAATAGATGAGCGAACGAATTGTGATGCGGACCGGAGAGAGCCTCGTTGCCGGTGGACCTCCATTCACCGCGGCCGAACCTGAAGTGGTTATTGGAGAACTGGATGGTCCCGTAGGCACTGCGATCGCGACGCTAACGGGCGACCAAGCGGCGGGGCATAGCAAAGTGTTTGCGATTCTCAACACGGACATCCAAGTGCGTCCGGTGACTTTGATGGTCAGTAAGGTCACCGTCAAAGACAGTCGTTACACCAACATTCTTATGGGGACGGTTCAGGCCGCGATCGCCAACGGAGTGCTCGATGCCGTCCGCGCCGGGCACCTGCCCAAAGAGAAAGCAAATGATCTAGGCATCATCTGCAGCGTGTGGCTCAATCCCGGAGTTTCCACCGACGATAAATTGGATCACAAAGCGCTGTTTGAAATCCATCGCAAAGCCATGTGTCAGGCCATCGAAAAGGCGATGAAGAACGAACCTTCAATCGATTGGTTACTGGAGAACCAAGATAAGATTACCCACAAATACTACGAACGTGGGCTTAAAGGTGAAATCTAGTCGTGGTCAGCGTTACGGTTTTCGAGGTTTGAAGATGCCTACTTCTTAAACGGCAGGTTTTCGTCGCCGCGTTTTTTGGGCTGGCCATAGCCACCGACTTTTTCGTAGGCTCTAACGTAGTCGACGATCATTTCGGCTGGGAACTTGGTGGTCTCATCCGGGTTTCCCAAGAACTTGCCGCCAACGGCGACGTTCATGATCAAATAAAACTCGTGGTCAAACGGAGCCGGCCAAGGATCTAAGTCTGCTTCGTTTGTTGGCGCCAAACCGCCTTCGTCATCCTTTTTGCCGCTGCTCCACCATGACGATTGAGACGCATACTGTTTCCCGTCGAAGAACCACCGAATCTCCCCCGGTTCCCACTCAATCGCGTAGACGTGAAAATCTGCAATCGTTCCTTTGTTGGGTAGCTGAAAAGTTTCGCCGGAGTGCTCGTTAGCCGGAAATCGACATCCGTAATGCAGAGTCCCCAGAATCTCGTGGGGATTTTGCCCGCGCGCCTCAAGCACATCAATCTCGCCTGATGCGGCCCAGGTTCCATAGGTATCTTTCTGCGGAAGCATCCACAAAGCAGGCCAAACGCCCTGCCCTGTCGGTAATTTTGCCCGGAACTCGAAACGTCCATACTTCTGATTGAACAAAGCACTCTCATCGGAACTGCGAGTCCTGATCCGCGCCGAAGAATACTCAAAACCCTCGATAGATTCTTTCAACACGCGAATGTGCAGCATGCCATCGGCCACAAACACGTTGGAGGGTTTGTCGGTGTAGTACTGTAGTTCTTCGTTGCCCCACCCCGAAATCCATTGGTTGTTTTCTTTTTTCCAAAAACCGTTGCCGAGATCAAAGGCCCATTTCTTGGCGTCAATTTTGTCCCCCTCAAATTCGTCTGCCCAAGTCGGCTTCCATTTATCGGCGGGAGGTTGGCCCAACGCCGTTTCTGGCGCGGTCGTTACCAATAGAAAAAGCAGAATGGCCAAGAGGCAGTCAGTTTTGAAAATCTCCATTGGATTACTCATGATTGGGTCTTTTTGGTTGGAGGGTTTATGGTAGTTAGGGTTGCTATTTTCGTTCTTCCGCATCTTTTGCAATTCGGCAATGTTGGTAGGGCCGGTTCTCACCGGCCTTTTTAGGTAAAGGTGAGGCTCGGCCGGTAGGAACCGGCCCTACTATCTGTCGCGTTTTACAAAATTGCCATTATATGTTCTGAAGGCTGTTATCTTAGCATCGAAACCTGTTTTAGGATCTTGATTGCTTAATTGTTTCAATCGTCTGCCTAATATCGTCAGGAAGATCGGCCGACAACGTCATCCGGTCCCCCGATATCGGGTGGTCGAAAGAAATCGTGTGCGCGTGAAGCGCTTGCCTGTCAAGCAAAACTGAATCTGCATCGCATCGGGGATCCAGTTGTTTTCGGTTGAGCGATGACCGACCGCTGTAGAGTTTGTCGCACAGCACGGGGCA
>CALDEW010000437.1 GCA_937942355.1 uncultured Pirellulaceae bacterium
TAGATTTGGGGCTGGCGGTAGTGGATGAGGCAACGAGTCCGACCCCTCCTCTACCTTTTGATTCACTCTTTAATGCATCGTTTAATGCAGCCGCAGGATTCGTGGCCTCATCCACTACTCTAAACCTAAGTCATAACCCGGCGCTAGTCATTGTGCTTTTTCCGCAACGACGGCGACAAGCGCAGAATAAGCTGCGTTCGCTCAAAAATATCTACCCAGTCTTGCACCACCATTGCCGTGGTAGGGTCGGTGTCGAGTCCCAATCCGGTGGGACATGCGGCTCCCAATTGATCGGCAGCCATCTGTCGGTAGCGGGACAGCGTCCGGTCGCCCTCTCGGGAAACGGGTAAAAAGTCCTCGCTCATGATGACGATCTGAGGCACTCTCGAACCTCCACAGATCTTCAACTCATCAGCCAGCTCGGGGTCCGCATCACGATCGACGTAACGAAATTCAATCTTCGAACTTGCCGCCGAAATCTGATCAAAGATCGGGCACTGGGACACGCAGTCGCCGCACCAAGCGCCCGCCATGACCAAAACCTTCATCTCGCGTGTGAAATCGGAAATCAACCCAGCTTGTTCGGCCGTAAGCTTGATCGCGCCGTGGGCGGCCTCCCATTTCTGCCTATCGCTGTCGGAACCATACTGTTGAAGAAATTCTTCGTAAGACAAACCAGATTCGAATTTTGTTTTGAAGTTCATTTTTGGCGTTTTGATATTCCAAGTATTCAATGAGGCGGCATGGCCACTCCGGCCGCAGGAACCAATTTGACGGAATGTTGCCCGTTTTTTCAATCCGGGTGCTAGTGCTGTCTTCCAACTTGAATTCAGGGTTCGCGGTAGTGGATGAGGCAACGAGTCCTGCCCCTCCTTTACCCTTCGATTTTGCCTTTGGCGTATCGTTTAATGCAGCCGCAGGATTCGTGGCCTCATCCACTACCCCAAAATTTTTGACGCGAACGCTGCACTAATAGTGCTTTCAAAAAGTAGTCGACCCCCTACAAAACTCTCCAACCCCCGTTTGGGTGGCGGTTTACGTACCGACCGCAGCAATCCTCGCCTGAAAGCGGCCGATGCGACTTTAACGGTTGTTCGGGAAAATCTAATTATTCCCAATAATCCCGCCGATTGCTAAAGATCAGACGGAAGGTACTTCGGCTCGGAGGTCGATCCATCGTCGAATTTTTTAGTTGGGCCTGGCAATGAAGACACTATCTAAACCTGCATTATTTCTGGCGTTAGCCTTGGGGTTTTGCATTTCAACTGTTTCGCCCGCTTGGGCGCAACAAAACGAGACATTCAGTGATACTGTGTCGCCAGGAACGTTGGGCCCCAATGTTGTCGGAACATTCCCCATCGAGACGCATCCGCGCGTCGATGTGGCAACAGGAATCGATGAAATTACGGCGCCCTATCAACCAGACGTTTTCAATGGTCAGGTTTATGATGACGCGGTGATCAGCGCGGACAACCTGTTTCCAGAGGTAAAGAACGTCAACTACTTTGGCGTCGATCCCGATGAGTGTTGCGATGAATGGTCGGGACTATATCCTTGCAAGTCCCCCAAATACCGCTGCAATTGCGGAGGACTGAAATCCAACAAAGGCCATCTTGGTATCTTTTGGTTGAAAAGAAGATATGGCGGAGATGGCTGCGACTACTGCAAGGGAGGTCGTTGCGAAAAGGAATGCGGCAGCCGGATAAGCGGTCTGTTGAAGTGGCATCCCATCAAAAACAGTCTCAAAAAGTTCTGTTGTAAAGACTGCGGTGAAGCGACGTCTGAGAGCTGTGATGAACCTGAGCAGACAGAGATCTTTGGCAGGCCCTTGAAAAGTAACTGTCGCCGAAACGGCCGCTGCGATGAAGGATGTCCCCCGAAAAAGGGCTGCGAAAGTTGCAACTAAACCACAACTTATCACGCTTCTTCTCTTCCCACTCATGATGCTTAATAAGTCTATGAAGTTTCCACTCGGAACCAGAACCAATTGAGTCAATTCCATGAAACGCAAACGCACCAAGTCAAACGCAACAAATCACTACGCATCCTTGGAAGATCGCTGCGTATTGACGTCTTTGCTTGTGATTGAACCAGCGCCTTCATTTTTGCCGGCTTCCTTCTACACCGATGCCGATGCAGGTAAATTCTATATCTCCGCCGATACGAATTCTGCTTTAACAGAGATTTCAATCGAGGAAACTGCGTCCGAGATCCTCGTCACGGAGACGATCATTGACAACGATACCTTACTGGCGACCCAGCGTACACATTCTTTTGACGGTACCGGAATCGATCATATCCATTACATCGGATCAAACGGAATCGACTTATTCACAGCCGCCAGCGGGGATACATTTCGCTTCAACACGATCAATGGTAAAGGCGGCAACGACATCCTGCACGGCGGAGTCATGGGCAGCCGTATCATAGGTGGTGATGGCGACGACACAATCACCGCTGGTGGTTCAAATGACGTTGCGTCTCAAGGACGCCAAGTCGTCTTCGGCGGTGATGGCAACGATACGATTCAAGTGGGTTACCAATTTCAATCAGAACGGAATTATGTCGTCGGTGGTGACGGAGACGACGTCATCATCGGCGGAGACGGACAAGACAGGCTCATTGGTGGTAACGGAAACGATCACATCATCGGAAAAGCAACCGACAACCGTTTCAACGGCAGAGGGAATTTTGCCTCCACCGACAACGGCAGCAGTAACTTGATCTTTGCAGATCCCATCCAGAACGACACGATCGTAGACGATGATTATATCACCGGAGGCGCTGGCGACGATTTGATCGAGGGCTTCGGAGGTAACGACTATATTCTTGGCGGCGCAGGCGAAGACCGAATCTTTGGTTTCCTCGAAAACGTCGATGACTCAATCACCGACACCGACGGAATCGACACTGTCTTCGGGGGGCTCGGCGACGACTACATTAATCTTGGCGCTGGAAACGATCGTGCCTACGGCGGATTCGGCAATGACATCATCCTCGGTGAACAGGGGAACGATACGATTCTTGGTTCTCATGGTGACGATTCGCTAATCGGTCATGCCGGAATCGACAAATTAATCGGCGGCATTGGTGAAGACATAATCTACGGCGGTGGCGGTGATGATTACGTCAACGGCGGCGAAGGAAACGATCAAATCCACGGGGATTCTGGCAACGATCGATTGCTTGGTTCATTCGGTGCCGACTTCATCTATGGCGGCGACGGTGATGACCTGGTCATCGGCCACTCAGGAGCCGATCGAATCTTCGGTGAAGCCGGCAATGACCGAATCTACGGTGGGCTTGGCAACGATCAGATCGATGGCGGCGATGACGATGATGTTCTCGTCGGAAACGAACACAACGATCTAATCATCGGAGGATCGGGCGATGACAATCTGCAGGGTAAAGACGGAGATGATTCGCTGTCCGGCGGTGAAGGCCGCGATCGTTTGGTCGGAGGAAATGATAGTGACACCATTGAAGGTGGATTAGCCAGCGATCGTTTCTTCGACGACGGCGTCGACACCTTCGTTGATTACAATCCCAGCGAAGACACGAAATAAGCGCCGACACAGAGTAAGTGCACTCTGCGCCTGCGCTGTTAACCGGGCAGATCAAATTTGCCTAAGCATCAATCTCGTATCCGGTGCGCTGCTCGCGCTCGATGAACGTGTTGGCTTGTTCATCGCCGACGAACTGCTCGGTTCGGGTATCGAAAGTTAATTTTCTGTTGAGCCGCATCGCGATGTTGATGCTGTGACAGAGATTCATCGAGCGGTTGTGAGACAGCACATCCGAAGAAGGCGTCTGGCGCGATTTCACGCACTCCATGAAGTTTCTCATGTTAGCGCCAAAATTGTCATCACCATCGCCGACAGGAACTTTTCCGCTGGCGTACAGCGATTTCATGGTCTCTTCCTTGATCGGATTCTTCTCCAGCTGTTCAGGAGCCTTGCCCGTTAGTTTGCCTCGGTTGACGAAATACCGACCTTTTTCACCTTCGAACATGATGCCGTTGTCGAACCCTTTATCTTCGGCTCGATCAGCGACCAAAATCTTCAACCCGTCTTCAAAGCCAAGTTCAACCTGGAATTTTGTGGCGCAGTTAAATTGATCGTCCTTGGCCGGCATGCCGTCGACGAATTCGACAGGATGCTCGGAGCTGATGGGATTCACGGTGACTTTACCGGCGTCATCGCCCAAGCGATCCAACGCCCACAATGAAACGTCGACATGGTGTGCGCCCCAGTCGGTCAGCTTTCCGCCGGAATATTCATAGAACCACCGATAGTAACGATGGGCTCTACTGAACGGATGGCCGGCTCCCCAACCATCTACGTCCTGGATCTCGGGAGCTTCGCGGTAAGCGACTTCTGGGCATTGCCCCTGCCATTTCTCCCAGTTCAATGAACTCGGTGGAGCAACCGCGGGCAGCACACCGCTGACTCGGCTTCCGCCCAGGCAAGCCGTTACTGTGTTGATCTTTCCGATTCGCCCTTCGCGAGCGATGGCGGCCGCTTGGGCAAATTTCAAACCGAATTCACAGCGCTGCTGAGTTCCAACTTGGAACACCTTGCCCGTTTCCTTCATGACTTTATAGATCTGCTGACCTTCGCGAATCGTCAACGTCAGAGGTTTTTCGCAGTAAACGTCTTTCCCGGCACGCATCGCGTCGATAGCCATTTTGGTGTGCCAGTGGTCAGGAGATCCGATGACCACGACATCCAAGTCTTCTCTTTCTAGCAATTTGCGATAGTCATCAAATGCTCTGATCGCCAAAGGATGTTTGTTGGCACGATGCTCATCGTAAGCCACCTGTATCGCACGACCGGCCTGAACGGAGTCGACATCAGCGACACCAACACAAGGTCCATAGCGCATTGCCTGCTTGCCAAGATAAGTATGATATCGAATGCCTGTTCCAATAAAGCCAACGCCCGGTTGCTCATTTTTTGACTCGAAACCGCGCGCCGGTCCTGCCGCTTTGGTTGGCGATACCGTCGCGCAGTAATAGCCACCGGCCACCGTTGCTGCGGTCGCCCGCAGGAAACCACGGCGATCGGTTTGGGACACTTTCGTTTTTTTGGGTTCTTTGCTCAAGGGATTCTCCAAGGACGTTTCGTGAGAGCGGTTTCAGCTGGGCCCAGCGTTCAAAGCGAGTATAAACCTTAAACGCCGCCGATGGCAACTACCAAAATAAATGGTAACTGCCAACCGAAATCAGCTTTGAACCGATTGCGGCAGCCTAGGTGATACGCCTTTACCGGAATTAGTTTTCATAAATCTCCAAATCTGAGCGACGGTTTTCAGATCGGAAGAACTGGGACGGAGGTCACCGTAGATTGTCCGATTGAAGGCGACGGCAAACGACTTAAATTCCGACTGCGATTCTCCGATCGAAGCTTCAATTGCGGCGACCAAATCGTCCACCGTGCCATGTCCCGACACGTCGACACCACGTTCATTCGCCCAAGCGCGCATCGCATCGAGCGAATACTCCATCAGCTTTTCGGGGCGCACTTTTTTCGCCATCCCTGAAACGAAAGGGTCGGTGAAACTGGAAAACGGTATTTGACGCGCGGCAACCACACCGCTCGCGGTAGTATTATCAGATTCGTCATCGTCTTTCCGTTTCTGTGTCGCAAACAATTGCTGCCAGATTCGAAGTAACTCGGCGCGGTACATGATGCCAATCGCCATCAGCATCAACCCAACCAACGAATACAGGATCCACCGCAAACTCTTAGCATCAGGCTGGCTCGTCAGGCGGGGCGGCTGGACCTCTGGTCCTTCAAGTTTTTCTACTTTGTTGGGTCGAGCTTCAGGTTGCTCTCCAGCTTCTCCGTTGGGTTTTGGTTTGCCTTGAGCTTGGTCAGCTTCGTCACCGTCTCCGTTTTTCCTCTCCGCATCCTCAGCTGCATCGCCTTTATCCTCCTTCCCCTGCTTTCTCTGGTCAGACTTCTCTCCACCCTCACCCTGACCCTGCTTGGATTCGTTAGAGTTTTGATTCTCTCGGCTCCCTTTGTCGGACTTAGAATTCGATTTCTCACCTCCGCCACCGTTTTTCTTTTCTGACGAGTTTGGATCGGTTTGGTCGCCGCGTTTTCCATCAGCTACCGGAGCGTCTTCAGGTGGTCGGTCGTCGCCGGGTTCATTATTGGGTTTTAGTTTCGGCTTGGCATTTTGATTCGCGTCAGGCTGATCCTGAGGGTCGTTGTCTTCGCCGAGGGCAAGCTCAGAAGTCTGCTTTTCACTACCGAGCAGAACCAAATAGTCATTCATCGTTGACGATAGATCGGGTCTTGGAAGAAAAGATATCATTAACAGCAGACCAACCAAAAAAATCGTTCCCACAAACAACCAATTCATCGCAACCGGTTCAGGAATCGATACACCACGTTTGTTGGCGTAGCGCTTAAGCCCCAACAGACTGGTGACCATCAGCAACCCTAAACCTGACGTTAGGTACACTGCGAAGAGAAAGAAGATTGAAAATCCGGTCGAATTCGGATTAACGAACCATTGACCGGCGCCAAAGATCGGAAATGCGGCCACCGCCAAGTAAAACACCCACAACCCCGGAGTTGTGTTCTTTCCGTTTCTCCCGAGCATAAACTCGAACACGTCGAAACCCTTGTTGCCGGATTTGGAGGCTCGAGGGCTGTGTTTGCGATCAACACCTGTTGCACCGGGCACAATTTTCTGCCGGATGGCTTCTAACAATCCCATTGCCGAAACATCACGTTTGCGGCCGAGCAAAGTGCAATCCCATACCAATCGATTACTGACCCACATGACAGTTGCGATCAAGAAAATGATCACGACGGGTTCCAGCACGGCCAGATTCTCATACTCGAAATCGACAATGACGGAGGTAGTGGCCAAAGTCGCCAGTGCCAGCCCCGCAGCGAAAAGCGCGGCACGTTCTTTGCCCGCTTCGATGGAGATACGGCTGATCAGCACCGTCGCAATCGTGAACAAGGTCATGATCACATTTAATCGGAAGACATGTGGTCCCCGATAAAAGATCTCGATCAGGAAAAAAATCAGGCTGGCCACCATCGCAATAATCAACGCAGGATTAGCGACTTGCAGCAGCAAGCTGAACAGTGGACGTTCATCGCGATGTTTCACCATCACAGTATTATAGCGTAAAGCGCACTGTTGGCCTGCAATTTTTCCGCCGTTATCGCTGACCGACAGACCGCGCTGCAATCATCGCTCAAAGACCATTTTGGCTTACAAGCAGAGATTCCAATCCAGTTTTAGTCGAACTCGTCGCTATAAGATTTGTTTCACGAAGTTAACTACGGCGGTTTCAGGTAGTGGATAAGGCCGCGATGTCTGCGCGTTTAAAGGAACGGCCTAAAAGGAGCGCTGCGCATAAAAAAGCGCATAAAGAAAGAGGTTCAGCCTCTGCCGAAAAACAGCCCCTGGCTGCTCGGAAGAAGACTAAACCTCTCTCCCACAATATGGAAGCAAATAAAAGTTTAATCTGACAGAATCTGAGTGCCGTGAGTGAGTGCTGCTCCGGCTCGCAATGCCCCGGCGATCATTATTGTCTCCGCAATTTCTTCTTGCGTGGCGCCAGCTTTCTCGGCGGCCTGCCGATGCAATTCCAAGCAGTAGCCACATTGGGTTGTCAATCCAACCGCCAATGCGATCAACTCTTTATGCTTCACTGAAATCGCGCCCTCTTGCATTACGGCCGAGTTAAATTCCTGAAATTTCTTCCACGAATCCTGCCCTGCCTTTTCGAGCGCTCCCAGCTTCTTCAAGTTGTCCATAGATTGCATTTTGATCGCCTTTAGTAAGAAGGTATTAGTTGAAAGTAGGTTAACTTTGATTTTTGGATCGGGCCACTTCACCACTGTGCGAACTAACTAGTCGCTGGAATGGTTGGAAGTCAGCCAACACATGCGGGGTCGCTCAGGATGTGTGCAAGGGCTGTTTCAGTTGCCGGATAGACGGACAGTAGTCGTCCAAGTTTGGTTATCTCAAGGACTTGAGCAATGCTGGAACTCAGATGAGTCAAATAGATCCGTCCGCCGTTCTTCGCGGCGTGCTTCCTGGCGGTCAGCAACGAAGCCAAGTCCGAACTACTCAGACGGCCCAGTCGGTGGCATTCGATGATGATGTAGCGCGATCCCGATTCAATCATGTCGCAAATGCAATCAAAGAAGTATTTGCGATCGGATTCATTGAGAGCTCCGCTTACTTCAACAATTGTCACCGCGTCCGAAATTCGCTGAGTCGTATAGTCAATCATTGGATCTTCAATCTGGTCGAATGTTCTTTACGAAATGCTTCGCCGTGATCGCCCAACTGCCGGCCGTCTTGAAGTACTAGGGCAGCGTTACGTCTTAACTTTAGGGGTAGTGGATGAGGCCACGAATCCTGCGGCGGCATTAAACGATGAATCAAAGAGTAATCCAGGGGCAGGACTCGTCGCCTCATCCACTACCGTTCTCACTTCACGACTGTTTGAGGGCTCCAAATCCCCGTTCTTACCAAGAAAAGCAAGAAGTTCGTCGAGGTTAAATGACTAAAATCCCTTGGAAGTTAAGGCTTAAAGCCCAAAAACCGTTTAATGATGTTTTTTAGCCTAAATTGAAATCTCCTGATATGGTTGAGGTTTCCGGTCACTGTTTCCAAAGGGGTAATCCGCGCTCAAAGCCGCGCTGACCGCACGGATCTAAACACATACAAACAGGAGTTGCTTCCATAAGCCTACAGCGAGAATGATAAGCCTATCGCGAGAATGATTCAGCCTCTTTGCGGGACGTTCTGGTGGGCGCAGATAAGCCGTTGCCGCATCATGGAAATCAAGATCGGCTCCTTGACGCGACAGGATCCACGGATCCTAACAAACAAACGGAGCGAACATTAAATAACAAAACTCCCGTTAATCAACGATTAACGGGAGTCCAAGTTGGCGATTGGCTTATCTTCAGTGAAGCGTTCAACAGTTCTCCGCATCAGGTTTGCCAGAGGCAGATGATCACCGTATCTACCAACGAATCATCGCCTCACTAACTAACAATTATCAGATTGGCGTTAGTATCCGCCGCAGCCTCCGCAACAACCTCCTGACGGTGGGCTATAAATTGGTGCCGAGGATGGGTAACTGTACGATTGCGTTGGGTACGAGTAGATCGGTGCAGGCGCGGAGTAAGTTTGCGTTGGAACTGAGTAGTTCTGTGAGGGTACAACGTAGCTTTGAGGAGCCACGCTTCGTGTTGAGGATCCAAAGGCGGGTGCTTGCACTCGTGTCCCCGAACCAAATGATGGAGCCGACTGAAACGACTGAAACGACTGAAACGATTGGGCCGGCAGTGCTCGAGATGGTGTAGAAAATGTTGGTGCGAAAGAACGTACGCCGGATCCAAACGAGGGTGCTGCCCCTCGTGTTCCTGATTGGGCGTTGGCAACTGACGCAAGCATTAAGAATGCGGCAGCGATAGCGAAGGTAAATTTGAAGTTCATAGTAATCCTTTTTTGAAAATGAAAAGCGAATTGAAAAAGTTAGGTAGGTAGACTGGACTGGTTTGCTATCTCTTCTGACTTCCAGCATGTCGTGTGGTTTGACTTCCAGCCATTGGTTTGGCTTGTTCGTTGAGTTTCCAGCTGTACTCAAGATGGGAAACATGAACCGCATTCGCGTGCGCGGCGGCCTGTGCTTCTTGGGTTGGCAGATACGGAGCGATTGCTCTTAGCTGGGCGGCTTGATCCGGTCCAAAATCAGTTCCAAACCATTGCATGATCTCAGAAAGCTTGAAAGAACGGGTTCTGGCGTCGTACTGAAAATTTTGAGGCAGGGAGAAAAAATGCTGGGCATTGAGATTCAGTTGCTGGTCAAGTGTTTTGCCAACGTAAGCTTGATTCAGCAGGCGCGGACAGCCTACCGACGCGCAAACGATGGCGAAGTGGATTCTCGGATCCCCCATCGGACGAAGCGCCTTGTGTTCAATTGAATCGAGAGAAATTTGAGCGCCGCCGACATTAAGCATCAAATTCTTCCACAAGTTGTAGCCGCCAGTTTCCGATGTGTGGTTGCGGATGGAAGTCGTGGGGTACTCTTGCAAAATACCTTTGACAGTGACAGCGTTGTAGGCGTTGATCCAAAACGCTTTTTGACTATTTGTGTTAGCGATTTTATTCAAACTGGCCGTGGACAGATTAGCGATGTAGGCGTCCAACGCCGCACTGTCCTCGGCAGAGCCTTGTAGCCCCGCGTAGTTCACACCACCTGATTCATCAACATACTTCTGCAGCAGCGTGTTCCATGCCGCATGATCGACCTCGTCCATCGAGACTTGTTGCGCAGCGTTGACCACCGGCCCCAAAGTCAACTGCCGTTGTTTTTTCATCATTTTCTTTGCTTGGCTTTGCCCGCACGCAGCATCGGATGAGACGGACACCATAACGATACAGATGGCAAGTGAAAGAATTTGTGACGTCTTCATTGTTCTTCCTGTGGTTAGTTGAAAGATGGAACTGTGAGGGAGGAGGGAAACGATAGTTTGTCCGTCCGAAGTCGTCCTGCGAGCGAGCTTCGAGCTTTGAAAAATCCTCAACTTGAATAGGTTTGTTGAGTATTAGGTTTTGGAACGACCGGCGCGGAAAAGGCATCGGCTTTGTATTCCTGCAGCTTCAATTTCCAACTCAGGATTCCGTACCTCGCGATCGTGTACAGGATTTTCACGCCTGCCTTGAACGAACCTGAGATCGTTCCGCTGATTTTACTGCTGCCGATCCGTTTACGATAAGGAACTGGAATTTCAGTCGTTCTAATTTTGGAACGCGTCGCTTTGATTTGCATTTCGATCGTCCAGCCAAAATTTTCGTCCGCCATTTTCAAATGACGCAGCGCCGTATAACGAATCACGCGAAATGGCCCCAAGTCGGTGTAGCGACCGCCAAATAAGACTCGCATCAGCAAACAAGCCAATTTGTTTCCGAAGTAACTTTGTGGTGGCATGGCACCCGCTTCACGTTCGCCCAGAAGTCGCGACCCGAGAACGAAATCAAAATCCCCTGATGTGATTGGCTGAACCAAATCTGCCAGACACTCAGGATGATCACTGTAGTCGGCGTCGAGGAAAGCGACGATCTGCGGTGGAGATACACCTTCGGCAATTTGGGCTTCGATTTCTTCCATGCCTGCCAGACAAGCCGCTCCATAACCGCGTTGGGGTTGTGAAACGATCGTCGCTCCCAGCGCCTGTGCTACGACAGCGGTATTGTCCGTTGAGCCATTGTCAACAACGTAGATCGTGCGTATCCAATCCGGCAGATCATTAAGCACAAACGAAATGGAGGCTTCTTCGTTGAGTGCGGGGATTATTAAGTCGACAACGGGTTGAGTCATGGCTTAGGCCTCATTTACTTGTTCGTTCAGTCAACAGACGCCGGTCGACCGTTCGAACTTACCAGATTTCCTCAGAAAGTTTCACACTGTATATTCAGTTACAACAGTGAAGATTTTCACCAACATAAGTGTCTGAACTTGCTATCAACTTTGAGATAGGAACCGATTCGCCAATAACCTACCTCCGACGCTCCTGCTTGGAGAAAACTATACGAAACGAACGGGCTGCCGGTTCATCCTGACTGGCTTCTGTTGACAACGGCGGCCCGTGAGCCGATAAATGCTTCGTATTGCTCTGCCTGTTCATGGGTACTTTTATCTTTTCGAACCTTCCTTGAACCCTGCCAAATCGTTCAGCTAAATGAAAGCACAAGCCATGAATACGATCTTAAAGCCAATGCTGATTAGTTTGACGATGTTGGGCAGCTTGTTAGCGTTCGGCTGCACCGCGGAGAAAATCGCGACTCGACAAGGTGAAGGCATTTCATCCGAAGCGCACACCCCAGAAGACGCCGCGCAGAAATCTAAAATGTCGGACATGGGCAAGTGGAAATCCATGGCATCGAACAATATGAAGTTCAAAGATTCCATTGAATCAAATGTCGATGCCCCTGCGGCTATCAAAGAACTTGTTTTTACAAACAAAGATGGCAGCAAAATAAACATGATGGATTTCCTGGGGAAGAAGAACGTCCTCCTCGTTTTCACCCAAGGCTTCGATGGAAAACTCTGTCCATTTTGCACAACACAGACTTCACGTTTGGTTGCGAATTACGAAAAGTTCCAGGAGCGGGATTGCGAAGTGATCGTTGTTTATCCCGGCCCCGAAGATCATGTTGACCAGTTCGTCGAAGCGGCACTTGAGACAGAAAAAGAACAGGTCGATGATGTCCCGTTTCCGATCGTCTTGGACACGGACTTCAAAGCGACAGATTTTTTCGACATCCACAGCATGCACGCCCATCCTTCGACCTACTTGATCGACAAACAGGGAAAAGCCAAATTCGCTTATGTTGGAATCGATTCCACGGCCGATCGTCCCTCAGTGAAAGCGCTGCTGAACCGACTCGATAATCTGAAGTAAGCAGCATATAATCATTGGATGGCTGACCCAAAAAACCGTGAGAAATTTGACGCCGCCATTGAGCTAGAGCTGTTGAATCAAAAACAGCTTGATGCGATCAATCGTGAGCAGGAACATTCAAATTTCCCGCCACTTGACATTGCGATCCGCAAAGGTTTTCTCAATCGTCAGCATTTGGATCTAATCGCGATCTTTGCCGATCCACTTTCGGTCGTGCCCGGTTACCGAATTGACGGCTTTCTTGGCCAAGGAGGCGCAGGCACGGTTTATAAGGCCACTCAACTGCGAATGGATCGTCCTGTTGCCATCAAAACCATCAACCGCGCGGCAGCACGAAACGACTTGACTCCGAAACGATTTGAACGTGAAGCGAAAATCGTTGGCCGGTTGCGACATCCGCACATCATTTCAGCGTTTGATTTCGGCATTCATAATCAGCAACTCTATCTTGTGATGGAGTTCGTTGATGGCATCGATGCCGAAAAAGTGTTG
>CALDEW010000438.1 GCA_937942355.1 uncultured Pirellulaceae bacterium
CGGCGTCTTGCCGCTGAGCTTCATGATCAAAGAAGGCGCCGGTTCGACCGGGGATCAAGAAGTGGTGCTGCGCTGGTTGGATATCCTTGAGTCGATGTATGTGAAGGACGGTTGGTTCGTCGATGGCATGAACGAAACCATCGACCACTATAATGCGTACGCTTGGCACTTTTATGGTCTTTGGTGGGGCAAATTCTACGGAGACGTTGATCCTGATCGCGTGCAGCGCTGGAAAGACTATGCCGTTCCGTTTCTACAAGACTACGTACACTTTTTTGCGGCCACCGGCGAACAGGTTCCCTTTGGCCGTTCGATGGTCTACCGATTTAACGCATCGGCGCCCTTTGGGCTGTCGCATCACTGCGGCGTCAAAGCGCTCGATCCTGGGCTCAGCCGCAACGTATTCATGAAGAACGTTGAATTCTTCATGAGCAAACTGCCAGAAGATAAACCACTGTCCTTGGGTTGGACGGACGACTTCCCACCGATGTCGGAAGTTTATTCCTGCGCCGGTTCACCTTACTGGGCCGCCAAAGCACTGTCGCCGCTGTTGATTGACCCAAGCGATCCGTTTTGGACGGCTCCCGCACAGCCGTTGCCGTCGGAAAGCGGTGATTTTGTGCGGGCGATTCCTGCGGCGGGAATGGTCGTCCGCTGCATCGACGGTGACATCGAACTGCACAACTCTGAATCGGGTATCAATCCTGGTAACACGCGTTTTGGAACCTATAAGTGGGGCAAGACCAGCTACCGAACCGGCGTCGGACTGGAGGTCGCCTCAAAATCTGGCGAGTTCCCGCGCGACGCGGCGCTGACGGCATTGGCCAGCGATGGCACCGTTTATGGTCGTCACAGCACGCACATGATCAAGTGCACCGAGGATCAAAGTGCGATGATCTATGTGCTGGGTCACAAAGTCTCTCACTTCTCGGTCCAAGTCGAAACGCACGTCTGGTGGAACGGCGGTTGGCAATTGCAACTGCACAAATGCAACGCACTGCAGCCAGCCAAGTTAACCGTTGGCGGACACAGTCTTCCTGTCGGTGATGACGTCTACACGGTCAAACTTCAAAACGTCAAAGGCTGGCAATCACCGGAGACCGTTCGTCACGACGCCTCAGATCGCACGCACATTATGGCGGAGTCCAGCGAGTATCCAATCATGTCCTGCGACATCGACGGAGAGGAAACGTTGATTTGTCTTTCGTACTGTGGCAAAGGAACGCCCAAAGATTGGAAAGTCGAATCGTTGGACGACTCAGGAATTGTTTTAAGCGCTGATGACGGCACGCAATGGAAGGTATCTTTTGAATAGTAATTCACCGCTTCGGCTAACACCGAATTACGCTTGGCGCAGTTATCAGGGAGGTTCCCATCTGCGGAAATTCCGCAATGATACCGCTGGCGAAGACAATCATTTCCCCGAAGACTGGATCGCCTCCACGTCCATCGCCCGTAACGGCGACAACCAGCAGCGCCCCGACGAAGGCGTTTCGCATGTGGAAGTTGATGGAAACGATATGGCGTTGACGGATCTGATCGCCGCGCAGCCAAAATGGTTTTGGGGTAACCAGCAGCCGCCGGTTGACGCCCCCGGGCAGATCGGTGTGCTGATTAAATTGCTCGACGCCGGCGTTCGTTTGCATTTGCAAGCTCACCCTAACGCCGAATTTGTGCAGCGCGTCTTCGGCCCTGACGCTGGCAACGCCGGTAAGACGGAGTGTTGGTACATTCTTTCGGTCCGTGGCGATGATCCTTACGTTTACCTTGGTTTCCAACACCCGCCGACGCCTGAGAAGTGGGCGCATATGGTGGGCGAACAAGACCTCCAAGGCATGCGCGGCTGTTTTGAAAAGATCCCTGTTAAGCCCGGTGATTGCTTGATGGTTCCCTCGGGAACACCGCACGCAATCGGCGACGGGATCTTTATGATCGAACTTCAAGAGCCGACCGATTGGGTCGTGCGATGCGAGTTCAGCGCCGGCGGCCATGTCCTTGAGCACAGCGCTCGTTTCATGGGATTGGAACTGGAAGATGTGGTTTCGATGTTCGACTACTCGGAGCATCCGGTCGATTCTCTGGAGGATTCATTTCTCCAAGTGCCTGAAGTTTTGAGGAAAACGGACGCGTTCGTCGAAGAGCGCATCATCGACATCAAACACAAAGAGTTCTTTCGCTTGCGACGTTTGACCGGCAGCGGTGCAGCTGATTTTGCTGGCGGTGAACCGATGGTCTTGATCATGTTGGAGGGTTCGGGAGAGCTTGAAGGTGTCGCCGTTACCGCGGGCGACACGTTTTTGTTGCCCGGTTCGGCAGAAGGTTGGAACTGGAGTTCACCGGATGATGCTGACGCGGGCGGGTGGTCTTTTCTGCTTGCTCAGCCGCCAATTAAGGCAATGACGTAATCTATTCAGGAAACAGTATGCCTAAGACTTTGCAAGATATTATTGACTCCTTTACCAGTGCGTTCACGGGGAACAATTTTCTTACAATTTACGACTACATTGCAATCGCTTTCTTCTTTGTGTTCATGCTTGCGCTAGGACCTATCTTCAAACGATATAGCAAAGACGATAGCGACTTTTTTCGCGGTGGCGGACAGATGCTGTGGTGGATGGTCGGTGGTTCGGCCTTCATGTGCCAGTTCAGTGCCTGGACTTTCACGGGGGCAGCAGGCAAAGCATACAATGACGGAACATTGATTGGTTTGCTGTTTTTCGCCAACGCAGTCGGGTTTTTCATCAACTATCTCTGGTTTGCCCCACGCTTTCGACGCATGCGAGTTGTTTCGCCGATTGAGGGAGTGCGAGAGCGATTCGGAGCAGCCAACGAACAGATCTTTACATGGCTGCAACTTCCAATGAGTTTGGTGTACGCCGCCATTTGGCTAAACGGTTTGGCGTTGTTTGCGACAGCAGTGTTTGGGTTTGATATTACGTATACAATCTGGGTGGTTGGAGTCGTAGTCATCGTGTTGTCGGTTTCTGGCGGTTCGTGGGCGATCTGCGCAGGTGACTTTGTTCAGTTGCTAATACTGATGGCGGTGTCAATTGCTACGGCATTCCTAGTGCTGGGCCACGCTGACATCGGTGGCATTTCCGGCTTGGTCGAAAAAGTACCAAGTCACCACTTCAACTGGAGTGAGGTGGCGCAATCGGAGATTATCTGGCTCTGGATTGCTTGTACGTTTGTGCATAAGTTAGTGAATCTAAACAATATGCAAGATTCCTATCGCTACTTGAACGTGAAGGACGAAAAACAATCGCGCAAAGCCGCTCTACTCGCGTCGTTGTTAATGCTGGTCGGGCCTGTCATCTGGTTTATTCCACCGATGGCGGCCAGGGTGTTTAGCCCCGATCTTGCTGTTGAGTTTCCAGCAATCGAAAAACCTCATGAAGTCGCCTACGTCTTTGCTGCGATGAAAGTGTTGCCTGCTGGAATGATGGGGCTGCTTGTCTGCGGCTTGTTTGCGGCGACCATTTCGTCGATGGACAGTGGTCTCAATCGCAACGCAGGCATCTTCG
>CALDEW010000439.1 GCA_937942355.1 uncultured Pirellulaceae bacterium
GACGGGCAGGGGACCGGATTGGGACTTTCGATCACCTATCAAATCGTGCAAGAGCACGGTGGCGAAATTGAGCCATACAGTGAAGGTCCCGGTCAAGGGTCCACTTTCATCGTTCGCATTCCTCTGTGTCAACAGATACCTCATCAACAAATTGAGCAATCTCATGGAAAAAAAGCAGCAGCCTAAGCAAAAATCGCTTCGAGTTTTATTTGCCGATGACGAAACTCATCTGCAGGAACTGATCGCGGCTGAATTGCCACGCATGGGGCATGTGGTCACGGTGTGCCCCGACGGGAAAGCCGCCGCAAAAGAGTTGGAAGAGAATTCTTATGACTGCTTGTTGGTCGATCTCGACATGCCAGGGCTAAACGGCATCGACGTCATCAAGAAAGCCAAATCCGTATCGCCAACGATCGAAGCCATTGTTCTCACCGGTAAAGGTTCGACCGAAAGCGCCATCGCGGCGCTGAAGCTGGGCGCGTTTGACTATCTGGTCAAGCCGTGTCGATTGGTTGAGCTCAAAACGCTGTTGCAAAAGGTGGCTGCCCGTTTGGAATTGACCAACCGAATCCATTCTTTGGAGTTGCAGCTGAAAACGGCTCAAGGCACCCCCAAGATGGTCGGCAGCGACCGCAGTATGCAGAAGGTCAAAGCGCTGCTGGAGAAGGTCGCTCCGACCAACTCGACCGTGTTGATTCATGGTGAAACGGGCACCGGAAAAGAACTTGCGGCGCGAATGGTGCATGAATTGAGTCTGCGTGTTAAACAGAACTTTGTCGCCGTCAATTGCGGAGCCCTTCCTGAGAATCTAATCGAGAGCGAACTGTTTGGGCACCGAAAAGGCGCATTCACTGGCGCTGATGAACATCGCAAAGGACTATTCGAAGTCGCCGATGGCGGAACGTTGTTTCTGGACGAAGTCGCCGAACTGCCCAAGGCAACCCAAGCTTCGTTGCTACGTGTGCTGGAGAGCGGTGAAGTGCGTCGTGTCGGCGATAGTCAACCGTTTAAGGTCGATGTCCGTATTGTCTGCGCGACTCACAGAAACCTTGAGCAAATGGTTGCCGACGGCGAGTTCCGTCAGGACTTGATGTACCGGATCAATACTTTTGTCGTCGACTTGCCCGTGTTGCGGGATCGAGTTTCTGATATTCCCGAACTTGCCTTTCATCTGCTCAAACGTACGCGTCCAGAAATTCAAACCGTTGCACAAGCATTTGACCAATCGGCGCTTGAATTGCTTCAGTCCCACCACTGGCCGGGCAACATTCGCGAGCTGGCCAACGTGATCGAGCATGCGTCGATTCTTAGTGACCGTTTACCGATTTCCGCTGCGGATTTGCCGTCGCACTTAGGCCAGCCTTCGACCTTGTTGCTGCCGGTTCGCAATGTGGGAAAGTCGCTGCGAGAGATTGAAATGGAAACGATCTACGCCACGCTCGATTCGCTCAACGGCAACAAAACAGCTGCCGCCCAGCAATTGGGTATCAGCCTCACAACGCTGTACAACAAACTCAACAGCGACACGCAACGCCGCGCGGCGTAAGCCATTGCAAGTTCGTAGTTCGTAGGGCCGGTTCCCACCGGCCTTTTTGGGCAATGGTTGGACGTGGCCGGTAGGAGCCGGCCTTATAACCTGTTTGAAGAACTTCGCCAGCGGTCGGCGTTATTTTGAATCTTCGGAAACCAGTTGATTCGCGCGTGTTGATTCACTAACGGTTCGGATGTGGTCCAGCACCCGGTAGTGGATCGCGTGAATGATCGAGTCTGTCCATGTCTTCCAGTACAACTGCGGATACATGTCGACCGAATACCAAGTGTGTCCTTCCAGTTTCGTGCGTCCGTTAGGCAGTTCGATCAAGCGAAACTCTCCTCGATGACTACGCAGAAAACCGTCCAGATGAGGAGGGTGAATGTCTTCATAAGGGCTCAACTCCGTCATCGGGCACGGTTGGTCTTCGACGGAGAATGCTAGGTGGTGTGGTTGATTCCAAACCGTGATTGGTTCAACAAAGTCACCCGTTGAAAACTCACAATAGCGCACGGCACCAACGCCGGTTCCTGCGATTCGCGCTCGGACCGGATAGGCGACGCCAAGTTGAAACAGAATTCCCGGCGAAGAGGTTATCTCTGGAAACGCGACGACTTGTTCCCAGACCGCTTCGGGCGGCGCGTCGATTTCGACAACGGTAACGGCTTCAAAAAGAACAGGTTGGGTTAGCGCATGTTCGATCGCCGCCGACGATGGCATTAGCAGTAAAATTACCGCCCAGGAGGGGCTTTTCGCGCTGGTGGAAACTGCAATCAAATGCCCAATCAGCCCGCCGATTCCAGCGGCGGGCAACATGATCGGCAGGGCCATGAGAATGCAAATGACGCCTTCGAACGCTAACACGATTAGGACGCCACATCCAATAAGGACAGCCGTCAGGGCAACACCAATCGCGCCCCAAGCGTTTCGCCGCTTCGTGAATTGAGACTGGCTGTATCCGCAAATCACACCCAACAAGACCGGCGAACTAAAAAATATCGAAGCCCCGTACTCGCCAAGAAAAAAAATACTGCCCAGCAGAATCGCGACCGTGATTCCTAGACCCGCCACAATATTTCCGATCGTCAGTAGTAAATGAGTGGTCTCGTCGGTTGCGGGCGGTTCCGGTTCTGCTTCTTTCGAATATTGGGGAGCCGGTTGCGGCGAGGCATAAGGGGGCACGCTCTGAACGGTTGATATCGTTTTTGGATCACTTGTTGGAGCAAAGCACATGCCTACCATGATGAACAAGTTTACGATGGGACACAAAATCCACATCGCCATCCAAGGGCCGAATCCGGCATCAACAAACCTTCTCACCGAAAGCAGAATGGCCAAGAAAACGAACGGCAGCGACCAAAGTAGAACAAACCAAGTTACCCAGCTAGGCGCACCGGCGATGGACTGAACTCGCAACTGATTGAACGGAAGAACAAATGCCAATGGCCCGTAGATTTTGCCGCAGGTCAGCCAAATCAGCAGCAATTCCGTGACGTACTTCAGTCCCATGAGCGAACCACCCCACAACGCATATTGCTTGCCGCTTAGAGGTTGACCGAGCCAATTGTGTAAACGCTGCATGGGCTAATTGCTGTGAAAGGGCAGGGGAGTCGCGTTAATAACAGAACGGTTTGAGCGGATGTTTGAGTATAGCATTGGTGTGAGTGATGATGTTGGCCGATCATCGTACAATAGAGGGGTTGCCTTGAACAAAGACGATAACACGCCTGACGATTTTGAATTGGTGACTCGCCCCAGGGTTCAATTTCCACTTAGCGTTTTCTTTGAGTTGACCGGCTTGGTCGCATTGATCAGCCTGTGCGCCGATACAACCGGAACGCTAACCGCGATGGCGCTTGGGGCAATGGCGATATCTATCTTGTTGCGGCAAGGTATTCCAGCAATGGTTTGCTTTGCGTTGGCCATGTTTTCCGCCACCTCGGATGCAAGCGGGACTGGTTTCTTCATTTCTGTAGGTCTGGGATGCCTAATCGCAAGCTGGCCTGTCGCCCGTGCAAAAATTTTGTTTTGGTTGGGTTTCCGCAGCACTCGCGCATGAGAAGCTTAATCGGACTACCTGCGGCGAATGGCTGCGGAGAAGTCTTCTGTGATGCCGGTCTCACGGGCTCGAAAGTCGATCCTTGCCGCGCGTTTGGTTTG
>CALDEW010000440.1 GCA_937942355.1 uncultured Pirellulaceae bacterium
CAGACAATACCGCTTCGGCACAAGTCATGGAGAGCATTGTTGTCTTTCGGTCTCCGAAAGAACACTCAAGCGCTGTTGCGTTCCATCCCACGCGCGGTGCACTTTCGGAGACCGAAAGGCAACTATGGAGTATCTGCAAGCAACAAGAATTTCAATCCAGCAAGGATGTCCAGCCGGAATATTAAGAAGCTTCAAGTGAAGTGCGCATCAATTCATGATGTATATCTAATGTTGATCCTGAATTTCACTTTCAGAGAACCCTCTCCGAAAAACGAAAAACAAGGCTGACCCTTGCGAAGCACCCCCCTTAACAAAGAAGGTGCACCTGCTCTGGGCCAATAGCTTTCTAGTTGGCACCTTTTCCCGTTCCTTATTTAAGACTGTCGCGGTCCCCGTTTTCTGTCTCCGTTTTCTGTCTTTCAAGTGAAGAGTTTTGGTTTACCTTTCCATCGCCTTGGAGCAAAATCGAATCTGGAACTGGGACAGAACTTAGCTGAGAAGATTTCTCCCGCTTCGGTTTAACCGTTTCGACAAAAACAAATCGTCTTCCTTCTGAATAGGCAATTTTGTCAATATCCACTAGCCATTTGGCTCCACTGGCTTGGAGATGGATACTGGAAAGCAACACAATTGTATCACCCCCAACATGCAGTTGGATCTTTCGACTTGCGTCGAATGTAGTGCGTTTGCTATCTGAAAAGCTTACTGTCCTTCGAACCGGATCAGGTTTAAAGATCTTCCAACCTTTCGCTTCGGGCGCGTCTTTGAGAACACTTGGGGTAAAAAATGTCGTAGGTGAGAATGCGGGTGATGTGTTTTTCTGAGATTTCAAGAATAAATCCCATTCTTTTTGTGGATCGTTTAGACTTTCGCCCTTTTCAATAAAGCGTATAACGTGAGATTCCAAAATTAATTTACCCTCATGGAAAATCTTCAATTGGACAGGAATGGCACCACCTGGTTCTGGCAATACCAAATCCTGCATGATTACGGGAGACGATCGCAATACTGTAGGAAGTACCCCGCCAGCGAAGACTAAAGTAACAACAAAAATTGCGGAATAAAAAAAACGTGACACGTTTGCCCGGTTTAACATACCTACACCTCAATTTTCAACTAACAACTAAAGTGATTTGCGATTCACAACACTCTTCCATAAAACCATGTAACATTGATCTTCCAAAAGTAATCACTCAAATCTCTGAGTTGCACTAGCTCGGCAGGGATATGAGAAGGATTTTCAAAAGCACTTGGTTCTCAGAGCATATCATATCGCCTGCGGGAGCCACGTGCTTTGATACACTCAGATCAAGAATTTGTTCAGTCATTGGTTTCCGAGAACGACCGAGTGTATCTCAATAAGTCAGATTGTGCCGCTCCAGCTCTAACAAGAGCTTCGTTGAACTGCTGAAGAATGGCTGGATTGTCTAAGAACGAAGTTGTTCCGACGATTATATGAGATGAATTGGGTGCAACAAAACTTCGAAAATCTCTCACCGGATTGCCGTCAAAAAAACCATTTGTGAGCAAGCTTCTTTCAACAGCTTGTTCAGGTGTAATCCCAACATCAATCGTATTAAACTGGGCATCAGAGGCGAAGTAAACGTTAGCTCCGCCTGCAGGAGGGCGGTAGGTCGTAACGTTAACAGCATGGCCAAAAATAGAACCACCATCACTTTCGAATGCTGCGATATAAGTTGTTACTGCAGCGGGCTGAGCCTGGAAGGAAGAACTGTTTCTAATAAAATTTTGGGCTGCTTCGGCGTAGTCGTCACAATCGAATCCACCTGTAATAAAACAGGCCTGCACACCACCAACGGAGATTCCCGCTGTTACCATGTCATCACCTATATAAAATCTGTTCGAAGAATCAGGAAACGTTAATGTTGCCAACAAAGACTGATTCATAATTCCTTGCAAAACTCCACGAAAAGCAGTAATTTGAGCATTGCGATTGGCCAATTGTCCGTCATTCAGCGCTGCTGTTAAATCCGATTCACCCGAAATTCCCAAGAAAAATAATGAACTCGCTGTTGTCCTTCCCCACCGGTTTGCTGATGCTGTTGCTGGGCTACCCAACGTTTGAAAATTAATCTGAGAAAAGTCAGTTTGAAGGCTTGGCGCAACTATTCCAAGCGTGGCTGTTCCAAGTTGTTCGACCAGAAAGTCTCCAGTACCTCCTCCCTCCAACGTAACTCGATTTACTGCTCCTGTTCCGAAGTCACTATTTTCTTCAACATGAATAGTAGACGAGTCTGTTTTGAAGGGAATCAATTCAGTTGCAAAATCAGCAGGAAATTCAGCAGGAAAAGTCGCCAGAAGACTTGTTTCGCCAACCCCAGTAAAACCACCCCCTGTTGATTGCACAGCAATCTTCCTTGGACCAACTGTAAATACTGTTGTTCCAAAGCCAACATCAGTCCCTGCACCGAACGCGGCAACCGCAAGATCAAATTCAAGGCTTGGTATGCTGTCCGTCAGTCCAATGCCGAACAAACCAAGCACACCTGGAAACGGTTGAATATCGCTTCCACCCGCCCCACTGTTCCCACCGTCGTCGGCTCCATCGGAGTCGCCATTAGTGTTACCGTTAATTGTTTCGGAATCTTCAAGATCAGTAACAACATCGACACTGGTGGAACCGATGTTGCCCAGAACAACGAATCGGTCAAGCCCACTACCACCGGTGAGCACGTCTGCAGCCACGTCGCCACCTGCATCCAGCAAGTCGTCGCCGGCTTCTCCGAAAATGGTGTCCGTCCCACCGAGGCCGAACAAATCGTCATCGCCGTCTCCACCGCGCAGCGTATCATCGCCACCGTCTCCCCGAATGATGTCGCGACCTTCATTTCCAAATATTTGGTCATTGCCGGAACCGCCATTTAAACGATCACTACCAGCATTACCCCTAATCGTATCATCGCCGGCGGCTCCCCAGATGAAATCGTTGTCGGCACCACCGTTTAAAATGTCGTTACCATCTTGTCCCAAGAGTTCATCGATTCCAGCATCGCCGTGCAGCGTGTCATCGCCGTCGCCGCCAACCAACCAATCGTCTCCCGCTTCTCCTCTGATCGTGTCATTGCCGTCTTGGCCACGCAAGAGATCGTCGCCTGCGCCCCCAAGGAGGGAATCATCGCCAGCATCTCCCCAGAGTGAGTCATTGCCTCCATGCCCGTTGAGGGTGTCGTCGCCTGTGCCTCCGTACAAGTTATCGTTGCCGGTAATACCACTCAGCGCATCGACACCGGGACCGCCGAACAGCCAGTCATCACCATCCTGCCCATTAAGGACATCGTTTCCATTGCGTCCAACCAATGTGTCGATTCCGTTTCCGCCCATGACAAGATCGTTGGAATAGCCGCCTTCCAAATAATCATTGCCATTTTGCCCAAAGATTTCCGTGTCGATCAGCAAATCATTGTAGACAAAATCATCCCCGTCACCGGCAACCACCCTTACGCTGGTAACATCGCTGTAGTTAAACGTTTGCTGAAGGCTGGCATTATTGTTGATGTCGACCGTAAAGCTTTGATGGTCCGCACTCTCGGTCAGTGAAATCGTATCAGCGATCGCGTTTCCCACGACAACCAATGCTCCGGTGCCCGAGTTGAAGTTTACAGAGGCCAACATCTTACGGTCTTCAAGCTTTTGAAATGTCAGGTTGGGGGGGGGGAGGTCGCTTGCGTTGCCTTGGGTTTGAGGGTTCAGATGAGACAGAGGTGCGGCGACGGGTCAACTTGTTGAAGCGCGAAAGCATGGCGGCGTCTTTCTGAGAGGATTGAGGCTGGAAAGGAACGATGGTAGAGGAGTTCGACCAAAGAGTAATCCGTTTTACAGAACTCAACCGCTCAGTCAAGCGACTACGCAGAAAATTAAACTGGCTTTGGGATCGTTCCGCTTGTGTTTACTTGATAGATTTTTTTCTGGGTCTGTGTTTTTGCTCCTTATTATTTCCAGACACCAAGGGAGTTAAACAGCGGTTGGGCACTGGCCATACAGATCTTGGAGAATTGACGGGTGAGCCCATCGACAGAATATGCCGCTGCGGAATGATGTTGTCTTTCGGTCTCTGAAAGAACACTCAAGCGCTGTTGCGCTCCATCCCGCGCGCGGTGCACTTTCGGAGACCGAAAGGCAACTATGGAGTATCTGCGAGCAACAAGAATTTTAATCCAGCAAATATGTCCAGCCGGAATATTAAGAAGCTTCAAATGAAGTGCGCCATCAATTCATGATGTATATCTAATGTTGATCCTGAATTTCATTTTAAGAGAACCCTTTCCGAAAAACGAAAAACAAGGCTGACCCTTGCGAAGCACCCCACTCGCGTCTTTGCGAATTTGCGTTTCATCTTCATTCGAAATCTATTCCCAAACCATTGAAAAAAAACTTGGAAAAGAATTTTCGGTTGTTCCCCTCCGCGACATCTTTGCTCGACTTTGACTTTCCCCAACGAGCCGGAAAGAGAAACGCAGGGACGCTAAGACGCGAAGCGACGATTGGTTTGAGCAACTGTTTAGAGTTGAGCGGGCTGGTTTCTTGTTCCATTTTGAAAGTTCCTCGCGGAGCTCCACCGGGGCCGCGGAGCTTTGCCAAGGCAGGCAAGCTCCATGGCAACGCTTAAACAGCAAGAAGCCCCGCTTGAAGTGCGCGATCAATTCATGATGTAAATCTAATGTTGATCCTACATTTTACTCTCAGAGCACGCCTGCTGAAAAACGAAAAACAAGGCTGCCCCAGCGAAGGCCCCCCGACGTCCTCTCTGTCAGGACGCGAGTGAACCCCGCAACCTTAGTGGCCGCTATTAACCTGCAAACTGACCCTCACATGTTTTTACCACACGCTTCCAGTTTTTGTTAAGCGAAAAGTAACAGCACCAATTTTAATTTTCTAGTGAGAGTTCAGCAAATACAAACGTCGCTAGGCTCGGGGCGATACTCGGAGCCTTCCCCAGACAGTGCAC
>CALDEW010000441.1 GCA_937942355.1 uncultured Pirellulaceae bacterium
TCATTGAAGGCCGTGAAGGAACAGATGACCTGCAAGGGCAACAAGGCACCGACATTTACAATGTCATTCCCGGTGAAGAGCTGGAAGTCACCGATGTCATCACTGATGAAGGGCCATCGGTTACGCTTCCTGAGGTAGACAATGATGGGGACGGATTGCTTCCCTCGGAAGAGGTTGAGATTGGGACCGACCCGAATGCTTTCGACTCCGATGGGGATCTACTGGGTGACGGTTTTGAAAACGCATCTGACCTGTTGGACCCAAACGCTTTAAACGATCCGAAAGAAGATTCCGATGGCGATGGTTTGAACGATCTGAATGAGCAAATCTACGGAACCGATCCGGACCTCAGTGACACCGATGGTGACGGCACCAATGACAATGACGAAATTGATCAGGGAGGCGATCCAACGGACCCATCTGATGAAGGAGAGGCACCGGCCAATGAAGACATTGTTGAATTGGCGCTGACTATTGGCGACCATAGCGGCAGCCATTCCGAACGTTACGACCTTTCCATTGGCCGCATTCATCATCAGGCTCCTGACTTTGGCGTCGTTGAGACAAATGACTATAAGTTTGAACGAGGTAATGTGTTTGATGTCCGAATCACGCATCGTGGCAGTAATCTTTCAGAGCCAGACTATGACTATCAAGCCAACATTCAACCGGGAGCTGAATTTGAAGGCTTGGCGATTCTGGAAGACCCCGAGGACATCATTCGAACTGACGGCACCAGTCATTTCTTTTTCGCTCAAGGCAAGACTGCAAAACTGTATCTTCCCAAAGTGGATTTAGATATTCTGTATCCCGACGGATCCACGGTCGATGAAGAGGACGAGACGGACGCGGCCAAAACCGGTTATCTTTTTCCTCGAATCGATGCTGATCAGGGAGAGACCGAATTAACGCCTATTCGATTGGAAAAAGTTAAGGCGGGAATCTCAGGCACGACTCGATTGTTGTTCAATTCTAACAAACTGCGTGTCTGGAAGAATCGTCAACGCACCGAAGAAGTCACCAGCAATGGTACTGAGTTCGAAATCGACCGCGTTCACAATTTGTTCGTGGAGAGCCTGACCAATGGGAATGGGTATAACTTGGAGGGTTCTGACGTCGGGTTCGGCAACCTACAGATTCGCGCCGTCTTCACCCCCAAAGATTTGCCAGAAGATACGCGTGTCATCGGATCCAGTGCCGATGATCGCATCGTGCTGCGAGCGGTGAAGGCGGATCTTGACATCAGACTCAACGATGGCCAATTCCTAAATGAAACCGTCGAAGACAATCCAGGGATCACGATAGATCTCGGGGCCGATAAAAACGAGTTAGCCGAGCTCAAAATTTTTAGCCTGATCCCACAAGCTCTCAACTACGCGATGGATTTCTTTACTTTGGATTTCGATGACACGATCCTTAAAATTTGGAATCATGTCCCGGGTGAAGTTGGCTTAGATGCCTTAGAAGAAGTAACCGCAAACACCGTGTTCGATGAATCGGAAAGTCTCCATTCGGTTTGGGTGGAAGGTTTCGTGGTTGGTGTTACTGAAATTTCCTTAGTTTGGCACTCAAGCCATTTCGGTGATGACACTCCCGTTGTCTTTGATTCAGTCAAAGTCACAACCGAAGGCTTCCGGGATGTTGATATCCTACTGGCCGTAGACGGAACTGGGTCGCGGCGCTGGCTGGACGAACCTAGCGATTCGCCTGGTGGAACAGGAAAAACAGTTTTTGGAAATAGATGGCTCAGTCATACAAGGAACTGGGTAGATGGAGAGATCGACCATCACTACGGCGACGGAGAAGAAGATAAATTTCTTCCTTTGGATGGTCCTGAAGCCGACGTTCTTTGGGGGTATGGGGAAGGCGCTACTGGATCAGATGTTCCGCAGATTATTCAAAAAGGTTACGAATGGGTTTCTGAGCAATACTGGGCAGCGATTGAGAAGGGAGCTGAACCAAAAGTTGACCTAATCGGAATGTCGAGAGGCGCGATGATCGCAAGTGAAATCGCATGGAAAATTCAACGCGAAGGATTTGTAGGGGGCAATGGACTTACCAGCGAACATGATCTGTCCGTTCGTTTTTTGGGATTGTATGATCCCGTTGATCAAGCAGAAGGCTACGTGGAAGAGACACGTTCTATTGCATCCATCGTTGAAAATGCGTACGTCGGTGTTGCAACAAATTTCGCAGGCAATGATCCAGACGAGATTTCCAGACATTATTGGGATCGAATTGACTACTCTGGCGCTGTGAGCAGGCCATTCAAAGCCACTCATTCTTCGTTCCAAGGATCTCCGACATATTCGACCGATGCGGGCAGCACTTTCTTTACTGTTGCACCGGGCGACCAAAATCATCCGATCGGTTGGCTTGAAGGATATTCTGACGTACAGGACGTCAACGCTTCTAAACAAATTGACACTTGGTTCCGCACTCAGGCAAGATCGGTCTTTGTTCCTATTGAACTCGTAGACAATTACTACTTAGACGTATTGCACAACGACCCAAATGATGAAAGTCCCAATCATGACAGAGGGTACGGTCAGTGAAGCTTACCAAACGTTCTACATTCAAATTCTTCGGTATGCTGTTGTTGCTAGGGCTAGGGATATTTGTTTTTAAATACGGATGCGGCAAGCGAGAGTACCACCCGTTCTTATTCACCTACAGTAGCGTGTACGGAAAACAGGTCCACATTGATTCGGTCCGCATTCTCAGTCGAGATGTAAGAAACGGCGTACGATCGGGCGTGCATCGAATGGGTTCTTATGGGGCCGCTCGTAACGACTGCACGCCTGAAGCACTCTTGGGTACGACAGCGAATTTTGTCTGGTGGCATGAGGATCCCGAAGATCCATACTCGCACGTTCCACCGAAGAATCCCGCAGATAGATTTTCTCACGCGATTGCCTTTCCACAGATGGATGCGCAAGCGTACGAGTGGCGCTGTCATTTCACTTTGCAACCGGACAACACATGGGTGGGGCAGTACGAAGGGTCGAAACTGAAACCGATCGGGGAAAACTCTGAAAAATACAATCTTTCCACAGTCAAACCAGAACAGCGTTGGATCTGTTTTCAATTTCAAAATCTTACCGACACCGCTGTCCGCTTCTCTTATCGCTCGGAGAAATTGATTACCGGCGAAAGCGAAACACAAATGTTTTTTCGCGTTGTCCCTGCCGACGGAAAGTTTCATGGTTTTACATGTCATTGCGACGAAAACTCTATCTATCGCCCACACTCCGGAAGCAAGATCAAGTTTGAATGGGCTCCCGCCCGAAAAAACTCTCAAAAGCGATTGGAAACATTCGATTTGCCTACGTTCTCGCGGAATTCACGCAACTGGTACTGCTACTTCATCCTCGACAAAAACGGAAAATGGTCGGCGACCTTTGAGGGCGTCGCTGAGTCCAAAAAAAATGCAGGCGATTTAGGTGCGGCCAAGTAACCACGAAGGCAGCGACAGGTTCGTGGCTCATCCTGCTTACAGCAAATCCGACAGCGAACTCCACTGAACGTCGCCGCGCGTGTGGATGCGTTTGACCAGTTCAATCGCATCGGGACGGTCTTCAAGCAACCGGAACGCCACCGAAGCCAGCGACACGTCTTCGCACTCGAAAGTCAGCACAAAGTTTCCATAGGTGCCGTTGATCGACTTTTGCTTCATGTGAAAATGGCTTTCGACCAAATCGGAAACGTGGCTGCACTGAGAGAAAGTTGGCAACCCCAACATCAACCGCATCGCGCCACCGCAATTATTGATCTCCGGTCGCGCGGCTGCCAGTTTCTCGTTCAACCAACGAATCAATTGCTCCGGTTTTACTTTACTGTTGACGATGATGTCATCCAAGCACAGTTTTTGATACGCATCGGCCAGAACACGTTGAGCGGATTCTCGAATCTGGGTCGGTAAGCGGTGCTGCCAGACAGACGATTCATTCAACGACTCAAGAAAGCCACCGCGGTCGCGAATCAGTGATTCGTAGACTTGAATCTCGGTGCGCTCAATTTGCTGTTCAAGGTTAGCGTGGACACTCTGATTCATCAGATAATCCATATTGAATCCGTCTTCGGATTCAATCTCTGGCAGTGTCGTTTCCTTGGGAAACTGGCTGGCAACCAATTGCAAATGCGTCTTGAATTTATTCGAGATAATGATCGCGGAATTAAGGCTCCTCTGGATGACCCGCGTAAACTCCTTTGTGAATCGCAACAGGAACTCGTTTTGGCGTCGGGAATAATAGTCCGACAGCAACGAATCGAGGGACCCTTGGCTTCTCCCGTTGAGCTGAGTCACTGCCGCCAACGTCTGCTGCATAAAGTCTTCTTCTTGTTCGATCAGTGTCCCGAGGTTGAGCGACCACTGACCAAGCAAGTCCTGGGCGAGCTGTACGCATTTGCTAACCAAGGTCAAATCAAGCGACTCGTTATCGAGCAGGTTGATCAGTTCCACCGACAGCTCATCCCCGCCTTTAATCGCTTCGTGGCCGATGAAGTTTTCTAGTTCTAAACATGAGATTGGGTCTTCGGCACCGCCTTGCTCCCGTCGCGACATCGTTGTGCCAAAGACATCATCCATCTTTTGACGAATTTCCAAAGCAACGTGCCTACCGTTGGCAAGGGCAAGGCTCTTCATCTCCTCACAAGCCGTTTTTACGGTTTCTTCATCGACAAATTTGTCCATCTCGGCGTGAATGCTGGCGAAAATCGACTCATACGACAAGTTATAATCGCTCAACAACTTGGTAACGATTTCGTTGGCTTTATCATCGTTATCCTCCTGACCGAAGATCCATCGACTTAACAGTCCGCGTGACAAACGATTCACGGCTAACGCACCAAGTTCCTGATTTCCGGGACCTGAAACACTCAGCCCAAACGAGCGTAACGCGAAATGATCAAGGTCTTTCTCTTTTGCACGACAGGCATCCAGAAAAACGCTACAGCGACTGACGGTGGATAGACTAATGTATTCGGCAACTCCATCCAGCTTCGCGTCAAAATCAGATTGTCTCAGGTCGCGTCCAAGATCTTTAAAGTAGGTGAATTCGAAAGGGGAAGCCTGTTCGAATTCGGGAAGCCCCATCGACTCATCGCCTGGGTATCCAGAGTCATTAAAGTGGCGCAGCTCCGTCATGAACGCAAATGCATTGGCCGCCGCCAACCCCGGATCGCGAAGACGACGATACGCAGCGTGCAGCAAAATCCCCGTCAGCGAATCAGCTTTGAGCCCCTTCTCACTCAGCAGGACTCGCATCGCGTACGCCAAGTCCAGCGTCATCCCACTGCCCAAACCGCCACTGATGGTTGACAGAATGATTACTCTCGGATTCTCAACTTCACCCGGATCCAGCGCCAACGTTTCGCAAGTTGACGCAACGTTTTCCGGCAAGACCATCTTGTCGACGGCTTGGGAAAGGCCATTCCAAACGTCTTCAAAATGATCGGCTAATGCCAACCGACCCAACGGACGCAGTCCTTCGGTTTGCAGCGAACGCGGCACGTTGTAAATCCAACGTCGACTTAGCCATTTGAATTGCGTTGAATGTTCGCGATAGGCCTCCGGTTTCCGCAGAGGAATCGCAAGGGTCTCTTCGGAACTCAAAGCCCCTGAAACATCATGCAAACTCAGCTCCGAAAGTGAACTGCGATCACTATCGATACAAAAGATCTTGAACGCAGGTATCGCATCCATCGTGGAGTAGCGATTGGTCATCTGCTGTTTGATCTTTTGCACAACCTGATTCGCGGTCGAACCCACGCCGATGATTAACGTCGGACGGAACTTCGCTTTCGTTTCGTCACACTCCGGCGGATCAAGCGTTTCAATGTCAATCGCTTGAATTGGCTGGCCAGTGCTTTGCAGGATCGCCGTAAAGTCATTGGTTTTGTCGAAAACGACAGTTCCCGATTCAGTATCAGCGTCGGTGCGAGTTGTTCGCGTACGGCTAACGACTTTCTTGTGGACCCGTTTGCGGCTGAGCAGTTCTTCGGCCATTTCGCGACAGCTGCTGAAACGCAACGCGGGGTCTTTCGCCAACGCTTTGGCGATGACGCTAATGTCGCCCTTGGGCAACGAACGCAAGTCGGGCTTGCCGTGCATATGCTGGGCAGCCAATTGAGCCGGTGTATTGCCGGGAAACGGACGTACGCCGGACAGCATTTCCTGATAGACGATCGCCAGTGAATACTGATCGCTAAACTTTCCTGGTCGACCATCAAACAGCTCAGGTGCCGCGTAAGCAGGAGTCATACCTTGCATCAACGACTGTGATGCATTCTGCAGATCCTTGATCAGGCCAAAGTCAGCGACTTTGACGTGACCGCTGACCATCAACAGGTTCTCTGGCTTAATATCCAAGTGCTGCAACTGGTGCGATTCACTCATGTAGTCCAGCGCGTCGGCAGCGTCTCGCGTGTACCGTAGAATCAGATCTCGCGGTATTCCAGCTTCGCCTTTGAGCACATGCTCGTTAAAAAGATCTGCCATACTTTTGTCGGCGAGCTCAGTAACGACGACTAGCTGGCCTTCGTATACTTCGATACGTTCCAAGCTCAGCAGAAATGGGTGACGCAGCGCTTTAACGCGATCGAGCGCTTTGAGCTCCGCTTGGGCGCGTTTCTCATCGTGAAATCCGTAAACGATCTTCAACGCTTTGAGTAGTCCGCCAGGTGCTTCGGCAGACCATACCTCACCAAAACCTCCGGAACCAATTCGTTCCAGAAGCTTATAGCCAAGCACATCGGTTTCTGCTGTTAGGGGTTGGTTTGACAAAGGTAAGGACCGTCTTTATTGAAGCGTTAAGTGAGTGTGTGGGGTGAAACCCTCGGTTGTTGTAATTAGCTGACGGCTTTGGCCATCGTTGCCGGAGCATCGCTTGGTTTTTCGAGCACCATCGTGAAGTAGCTTTGCACGACGCGATCAAAATAATCGGGCCGAATTTCCATTGGCAATTCGTTATAGGTGCAGAAACTTTGGATCTGATTCAACAGATCCCTTGGATGGCAACGACGCAAGCGGCGATTGACTGACAAGTAATGGTTCTGCAAAAGGTGGTTCACGGCCTCTGGGCGATACTCGCACTTAAACCGCTCACAGTAGATCTGAAAAAGATGGTGAAACTCTTCTGGAGATGGATCCGTGATTTCGATTTTATAGGGAATTCTCCGCAAAAACGCTTCGTCAACTAATTGGGAAGGCTCAAGGTTGGTAGAGAAAATGATCAACTGTTCGAAAGGAACCTGAATCTTCTTTCCCGATGACAACTGAAGAAAATCGATGCGACTCTCCAGCGGAACGATCCAACGGTTCAACAACTCCTGTGGCTCGATTCTTTGACGACCGAAATCGTCGACCAGTAAACAGCCGCAGTTGCTTTTCATCTGCAATGGCGCTTCGCTGACATTACTGTGGGGATCGTGACGAATCTCCAAAGAATCCATCGTCAATTCTCCACCAACGACGACTGTTGGCCGGCGGATGCGGACCCACCTGCGGTCGTGACTGGCGACGCTGAGCAAGGTATCTTCGTCCTGCTGAGCCCGTTGATGGTAGGCGGCGTCAAACAGCTTGATGATCTGCCCGTCTTCGAAAATCGCATGTGGCAACCAGATCTCATGACCAAAGCACTGTGTGATGCGTTGAGCTAACGTTGATTTGCCGTTGCCAGGCTGGCCGTAGAGAAATAGCCCCGCTCCAGAATTGATTGCCGGCCCCAGACTCTCAAACAGTACTTCATCGATACTGATATCTTTGAAAGCCTCTTGTAACTCAAGCCGCTTCGGCGATTCGGCCCGGATCGTCTGAGCTTCGGCGCTCAACACATAGTCCATCAGCGGCACCGGTGCCGGTCCAACGTAGGAGCAAGTTTGGTTGTAGATTAAAGCTCGATCACGACCGACGTCAGTTAACGCGTAAGAATAGTCATTTAAGGGGGCTGACCCCTTATGAACGATCATCTGCCTTGATCGAAGATGTTGGAACAACGCCTCTAAAGCTTGAAACGAAAGACAAATGTCGTTCGCCAGTTGACGCCCACTGGAAACACCCACAATTGCCAGTCTTTTGATGACCAGTGATTCGATCAGCGATACCGGCAGTCCCGTATCCTCAATCGATTGCGCCTCGGATGGTCGAAACGACTCATCCGCCATAATTGTGGCAAGCAAATCACTGCTGAATGAGGGTGAGGCCAGCGCGTCAGACATTGATAGACTCGAAGGTGACATTGACAGAATATTGCGCGAACTGATCGCACACTTCCTCTGCTTCGGCACTACCTAAGGCAACTGTTTGACATGACTTTCGCAATCGAAAGACATTCTGTGTTTGGCTGGCATGTTGTGCGCAATTGGGCGAGTCTAACGGTTAGCTACTTGAAAACGCCGGCCACGGCCAACTAACCGTGATAAAGACCCTAACTTATTGGACTTATTCAAAAACGTGAACTGCCATACAAACCGTAGCAGACCCGCGTTAAACCTCAGCCAGCGGAAGTCTTGCCGCAGGCATCAAGCTCGCATGTGATCAGAACAATCATTAGAGCCAATGGTGGGCTAGGCCGCTTATTTCTATTTCTTGACTCATTTCGCTTTCGACTTGTTAGCAAGGTGGTAAATCTTTGAGAGAGGTTTTCGCAGCCCCAACTACGGTGGCTGCTGTTTTGGCGACACTACGAATTGTCGCAACTTTATCCCTGTTAATGACATCATGAACAACTCTTCGGAACTTGAATTCGATTTCCCTATCGCAGATGACAAAGGCCAGTGGTTCTTGTCAGGCCAGATCAGTGAAAATGATCCTTTGCGTCAATTTCCACTGCACACGTTTCCTTTTACCGTGGGTCGGAAAACAGAATCTTCCCTGTGTCTCAACGAAGGCTGTATTTCTAAGAACCACGCCGAAATCTTCACCGATTCAGATGGCAATTTTCGCCTTCGTGACTTAGGTAGCACCAACGGCACGTTCGTTAACGGCGAAGCTCTCAAGGGCGAAACAATAATCAGAGAAAACGACATTATTCAATTTGCGACAATTGTCTTCCGTGTCGGGTCGGCTAATGTCGCTACCGACCAACACACTATTCAAGAAGACGTCTGCGATCAAGCTTTGGCGATGATTCAATTCGAACGCTTGATCAGCGACGGCGGATTGCACCCGCACTTTCAACCGATCGTGCGGTTAGACAACCAAGAGCGTATCGGCTACGAGGTTCTCGGACGCAGCCGCCTATTCGGCTTGCAATCACCCCATGAGATGTTCCACGCGGCATCCCAGTTGAATTTAGAAGCTCAACTCAGCGAAGCTTTCCGTGAGCGCGGCGTCGAAATCGGCAAACAGTTTAACAACGACATGAACTTGTTCGTCAATACGCATCCCAAGGAACTCGGCCACCCTGAACTTTACGATTCGCTCAGGATCATGCGTGAGATCGCTCCAGATCAAAAGATCACATTGGAAATTCACGAAGGTGCTTCCACCAACATGAACATGATGCAGAAACTTTGTTCCGTACTTAAGGACTTGGACATCCAACTGGCCTTCGACGACTTTGGCGTCGGTCGCGCTCGTCTGGTGGAACTCGGTGAAGTGCGTCCTGACTTCCTTAAATTCGATATGAAATTAACTAGGAACATCAACGATGCTCCAGCAAAGCGACAGGAATTAGTGGCGCTTTTCGCCAACATGGTTAATAACTTGGGAATCCAAACCCTGGCCGAAGGCGTAGAAACTAAAGAATGCCACGACATCCTTTGCGAAATGGGCTTCCAACTGGGACAGGGATTCTACTACGGTCGCCCGTCGCCCATCTCCAAGTACATCGAAGATGGGACTTCTGAATCCGACGAATCGACGGCAACTGACGAAGTTTCAATAGATGCCGCCGCAGCCAGCGAACACCAATAAATCCGTTTGGTTCACGCCCAAAGCAGAGGCAAACCTCGGCCCAAAGGTCAAAAAATTACGGGTTATCAGATAATTCCCGTTTTGCTATACTCCGGGGCTAAGTATTGACCGCAGGCTACAGCAGCTGGGAAGACTTTGCAGTCTGCTGCTGACTCCTTGAGTAGATACTTAGGTATTAAAAAATCCAAACAGCCCTCACTAATTTATTAGCGCGCTAGAGCAAACAAGAGTATCTGACATGGCCAAAAGTAAGAAGAAATTGGAAATCGTTCACCTCGTTTGTGAGGAAACCGGTGACTACAACTACACATTGCGGCGCAAGACTGGCGGCGAAAAGCTAAAGGTCAAAAAGTATTCTCCGCGGCTTCGCAAGCACACCATGCACACCGAAAAGAAAAAGTAAGCAGTGTCGTGGCTCGGATTATTTAGTCCATGCTCCCTTCACCTTCTTTCTTGCAGCCAACGGACCTGAAAGTCCGTGCTGCGCTCTTGTGCTCAAAGGATTGCCGCTATGTCTTTGCGTTGGAACTTGCGCGCTCATGATGCTCAACTGATCCAAGAAATCGAACGGCACTCAAACGTCTCGCCCGTCGTCGCCCAACTGTTGTCGCTTCGTGGCATCACACGACCAGCGGACGTTAATTTATTTTTGGAGACAAAGATGACCGGCCTGCGCTCGCCGCAGGAATTGCCTGGCGTCGCCAAAGCGGTCGACATCATCTTCACCGCGGTCGAAGCCAAACAGAAGATCTTTGTCTACGGCGACTACGACGCCGACGGAATGACCTCGACAGCCATTCTTTATCTGTGCCTGCAATTGATGGACGCCGACGTTGGCTATTTTGTGCCCAACCGATTGGATGACGGCTACGGACTGAGCTCAGAAAACCTGTCCAAGCTCAAGCAGCGCGGCGCTGAATTGATCATTACTGTCGATTGTGGAATTGCCAGTGTCGCAGAGATCGAACACGCCAATGAGATTGGGCTGCCGGTCATCATTACCGACCATCACCACGTCGGAAACATCTTGCCATCCGCCGCCGCGATCGTGCACCCGGGATTACCCCAGGACCCCTATCCTTTCCCTGGACTCTGCGGCGCCGGCGTCGCGTTCAAACTCGCTTGGGCGCTCTGCCAGCGAAAATGTGGCAGCCCCAAACTTCCCGAATCACTACGTAATTTCCTTTTCCGCGCTACCTCTTTGGCCGCGATCGGAACCGTTTGCGACGTCGTTCCTCTGCTGGATGAAAATCGCATCATCGTACATCACGGCGTGAAGTGCTTGAAACTCTTTGCAAATCCAGGCCTCAAGCACCTGATGACCTACGCGAAAATAGCCGACAAACCGGCCATCAATTCTGGCGACGTGGGCTTCATGCTGGGGCCGCGCCTCAACGCCGCCGGCCGGCTTGGCCAAGCCCAATTGGGGGTCGAGCTGTTGATCTGCGACGATGAAGAACGAGGCCAAAAACTGGCCGCGTATCTGGACGAACTGAATAAGAACCGCGACAGCTTGGACCGCAAGATACTCAAATCAGCCAAACAACTGATCAAGGAGAATTTCGATCCGGATAACGATCCCGCTTTGGTCGTCGCCGAAAAAGACTGGCATCTGGGTGTTATCGGCATCGCCGCCGGGCGTGTGGCTCAACTTTATCACCGGCCAACGGTCCTGTTTTCGATCGACCCGCTCGGCAATCGGCCTGCGGTGGGTTCGGCGCGATCGGCTTGTGGTGTCAATCTCTACGATGCTATTTCAGGGGCCAGCGAACACGTCATTAAATTCGGCGGTCATGCCGCTGCGGCAGGACTGAGCATCGACCCAGACAACATCGATGCGTTCCGCGAGGACTTTTTCCAGAACGTAATCGAACAGGTCAGTGTCGGAGAACTGGTCCCCGACCTTGATATCGACGCGGAAGCTTTGATTGGGCAGATCACGGTGTCGATGATCCACGACATTGAAAAATTGGCTCCTTTTGGTGAAAGCAATCCCCGTCCGGTACTCTGCGCGACGGATGTGAAACTGGCCGAACAGCCCAAGACGATGGGCACCGACGGTCGGCACCTGTCGTTGCGATTGCGTCAGAACGATGCTTTCATTCGCGCTGTTGCGTTTGGCAAAGGCGAATGGGCAGAGTCGTTGAAGGATCCCGATGCTTCTTTCGATTTCGCGTTTGAACCGATGATCAATGATTTTCGAGGTCGCAAAAGCGCTGAAGTAAAACTCATTGACTTCCGTCCTACCGCAACCGCATGAGTGATCTAAGATCATTTTGGCCCATCTCCAGCGATTGGACTGAGCAGTTGAGAACGCATTTCGGCTGCCAGTCTTTCGAAAACCTATCATCGTTTTTGACGACCGAACAGGAAACAGAAACGATCTTTCCGCCGCCCAAAAAGATCTTTCGCGCCTTTGAACTGACACCTTACATCGACACCAAAGTCGTTATCCTGGGCCAAGATCCCTATCACGGCCCCGGCCAAGCACACGGATTAAGCTTCTCCGTTGAGGGGGACCAAAAACTGCCTCCCTCTTTGCGGAACATTTTCAAAGAGCTTGCCTCGGATCTTGATTGCGCTCCGCCAGCCAGCGGAGATCTTGCCGCATGGGCGAAACAAGGTGTACTGCTGTTGAACACGGTCCTAACGGTCAGATCAGGCGCAGCCAATTCGCATAAAAAACAAGGCTGGGAAGAATTCACCGACGCCGTTATCAAAGCGCTCAACGATCATCCACAGCGCCTCGTTTTCATCCTCTGGGGCAAACCGGCCCAGAAGAAAGCCGCCGCCATCGACGATCGGCACCAAAAAATCATCGCCCCCCACCCTTCTCCGCTGTCAGCCTATCGCGGCTTCTTCGGCAGTCGCCCTTTCAGCGCCGCCAACGCGGCTCTGAAAGATTTTGGCAGAGATGAAATCAGGTGGGTTTGAATCCTATCGTAGTGGATGAGGCCACGAATCCAGCCGATCCATTGAACAGGGACATTCGTAAAAGTTAACAGCCCAAGCCCTGACGGAAGTGGACGCGGCGACGAATCCTAGTTCAACCGAGGGGCCGGACTCGTTGCCTTTTTATGACCCACAAATCTTAAGCTACGCTTCCGTCGGGCTTGCCCCGGTCGGAGTGAGCAACTGAAAGGCTACAAGAACCCACAACAAAAACTCTTTTGGTCCCCGTTGGGCTTGTCCCGGACGGAAGCCATGATTTTCCAAGCAAAGAATCGTTGCTTCCGCCGGGACAAGCCCGTCGGAGAGCCGTTAAC
>CALDEW010000442.1 GCA_937942355.1 uncultured Pirellulaceae bacterium
GCCAACACTCGTTCGCCGATCTCGATGACCGATTCATACAGCACATCCGGTTTCTCAATCTTTAAGGCAAAAGTCTTCGGCCGATCCTGATAGCCAATTTCGATCACATCAGCCAACCCCTTGGTGACGGCCAACAACGTCGGTGCGCCTTTTCTCTCGAGCAAAGCATTGGTCGCCACGGTGGTCCCCATCTTCACCGAAGCAATCGCGTCCGCTGGAATAGGTGAGCCCTCTTCCAACCGAAGAAATTGGCGAATGCCGTGTATCGCTGCGTCATGATAGACGGACCGGTTTTGTGATAGCAGTTTTTTGGTCGAGATTTCGCCGCTGGGAGAAAGCGCGATAATATCGGTAAATGTACCGCCGCGGTCGATCCAAAAGTTCCATTGTGATTTCATGGTGCGCTAGTGCGAGTAATTGTTTGCAAGTAAATGTTGCAACCTGAAGTTCTGACCGTAAAATTAATCGAAGTCTCGTACGTTTTCTTTCTCTTTGGAGCGGCCTGTCCGACGGCACCATGAATGAACCCCAGCAAGAACAAGTTCGCAAACTGGTTCAACAGTTTCGTGATGGCAGCCTCGGCCGACGTGACTTTCTTCGGCGAGTCGTTGCTTTGGGAATTGGATCAGCCCTAACGTATTCTCTGCTTGAACAAGCCGAATCCAAAGCTCAAGTGTTCGGTACGCCGACAACCATGGCCGTCGGCGAAGAGGATCCTCTTGGCGGCCTTCAACCGACCACCGAAATGGTGGGAGAAGAAGACATCCAACAGCTTCCCCCGGTAACTACCCAAACACTTGGAGAAGAAGACCAATTCTCTCACCCCACCACAGCAATAGCGGGCGAAGAGGAACCACTGAATAAACATTATCCTACCACACTAATGGAAGGGGAAGAGGATCCACTGTATCCCCCTCAACCCACTTCCAAAATGGTGGGGGAAGAAGAACCTCCCCAGGTAACGACCCAAGCACTTGGTGAGGAAGACCACGGTTTTCCTACCACGGCAATGGCGGGTGAAGAAGGAACTCCAACTCCTCCACCAATGTCGACGATGAGAGTCGGTGAGGAAGACCAATTTGGTCCGCCTACCACGGCAGCAGACGGAGAAGAGACCCCTCAAGTCCTGCCGCCTCAACCATCTACCCGGATGCTGGGCGAAGAAGGAAACGTCGCTCCTCCACCTGCATCGACGATGGCCGTTGGTGAGGAAGATAATTTCCCACCCGCTTGTCCGCAGCAACGCCCACTGCGGCGGCCATGGAACGGTTGGAAGCGTTGGTAACTTCAAGCGCCATGCCCTCCACCTCTGGCCTGTTGTTGATCGTCGGTGGAGACTCCGATCCAAACACTCGGCGCGTTGTTGATCAGGCTCATATTAGACACATCGACTATCATTTCTGGGATACCGATGTCGAGGACGGTTTGCAGATCGCTTGGGATTTCAATGAACCGGTGCTCGACCTGGGCGACCACCGCTTACAACCGGCGGCCATCTTCGCGCGGTGCAATGTGTTTTCGCAAGACACGAATCTACCCGCGCGCGTCCATCAATTAATCCAAGCCTATGCGTTAGCGTGGCCGGACGTTCGAATCTTGAATCGCAAAACGCTGAACACGCTCAATAACAAGGCGTTAAACCTGCGATTGGCCAGAGAGATTGGGCTCGCGATTCCGGACTCGATGGTACTGGGAGACTGTTCGCCACTGGCAACGATCCCCGACGCAGAGAATCGAATCGCAAAACCGCTTGACGGGGGTGCTCACACCGTTTCAGTATCCAAGCTGAATCAACAAATGGCTCAATCCCAGTCACCTAACAAGTCGTATTTTGTCCAAGAGCGACTCAACGGCGAAAACCTGCGTGTGTTCGTTATCAACCAAAAACCATACTGCTTCCATTTAGCAACCCAATCATTGGACTACCGTGATGATCTAAAAGTCGATGTGAAACAGATCGCTACGCCCGGTGAATTGGTGTCTCCAGCACCGGCGTTAGCCAAACAAATCGGATTCGACTACTGTGCGTTGGATTTTCGATGTCGAAACGGATTCGACAAACCTGTTTTCTTAGAAGTAAATTCGTTCCCGATGTTTGTGCGCTTTGACGACGCGGGAGAAAACTGTTTGGTCGATCAAATGTTAGATTTTCTTGTGCCCAGAACGTAGGGCCGATTCCTACCAGCCTCGCACAACTATTCGTAGATTGGCACAAACGTATTAAAGGCCGCTTCGCCGAAATCACCCGGATCGTTGAACCGCCGATTCTGATTAAGTCCCGCGATCGCTGTCATTTGGTCTTCGGTCAACTCGAAGTCCGCCACCGTCAGATTCTCTACCAGTCGCTTCTGTTGTGAGGATTTAACCACGACCGATGTGTTACGCTGGACACCCCACCGCAATAATACTTGTGCCGCTGATCGGTTGTGGGCTTGAGCAATTTCACAGACGACCGAATTTTGAAGAAGAGATTCATTTTCCCCGGCCATCCCCAGAGAAAAGTATGATTCTGCGCCCAAGGGAGAAAACGCTGTGACCGCAATCGACTGCTGCTGACAAAACCTGAGCAATTTTTCTTGCGTCAGCAGCGGATGCATCTCGACCTGCAGCAGCGCCGGACGGACTCGCGCGTAAGACAATAAGTCCCGCAGCAACGATGTCCCGAAATTGCAAACGCCAATATGGTGTGCTTTCTTTTGGTCGTGCAACGATTCCATCGCGGCCCAAGTCTCCTGGATAGGCACATTTACCAGCTTCATTTTGGGCGCGGCCTCTTCAGGATCATGAAACCACTCTGGTGGATAGCGTAAATCAAACGGCACGTACTCCAGCGCGATCGGGAAATGAATCAAATACAAATCCAAATAATCAAGCTGTAAATCATCTAAAGACCGCTGGCAAGCCACGCCCACATGTTCGGCGGCATGGTAGGTATTCCATAGCTTCGAAGTCACCCAAAGATCTTCTCGGGTGCAGACGCCCTCGGCGATCGCCCTAGCGATTCCTTGGCCAACTTGAACTTCATTGCCGTAGTCACAGGCGCAGTCTAAATGGCGATAGCCGGATTGAATCGCCGCATAGACCACCTCTGCTGTTTGATCCAATGGAATCTTCCATGTCCCCAACCCTACAGGCGGAATGGGCAAGGGATCTTGTACTGTGCTATTCATGGCAAAATTCTACGTCTTCCTTTTTGGTCGGCCAGCACTTAGGTTCGCCGAACGACTTCGATCGTCTGGACTTCGGTGTCTACCGTTTCGTTTTCCTCAGCACCTTTGGCATCAGACAATTTTGATTTTGATCCCAAGTTATAAGCGTAAGAATGGCTGAAGGATGCACCCAGAAACAGACACAGCCCGATGATGTAAGCCCAAATCAGTAGAACCACCACCGAACCGGCCGCGCCATAGACTTCGCTGGTGGACGAAAATTTCAGATAGGCTGCCACCAAGTAGCGACTTCCGGCGACCAAAAACGAGGTCAAGATTCCGGCCAACCAAACGTCTCGCCATTTCACCGGCGCCGCAGGGAAGAACCAAAACATCACCGAAAAAATGACCGGCATCAACAGATACACCAGCCCGCGATCTGCCAAGTTCAACCATTGGACCAAAACTGGATAACTGTCCGACCACATGCTTTCGAGATATGCGACCAGAGAACTAAGAACTAAGGTTCCCAACAATAGCACTCCCACAAAAACGACGACGCCGATTCCAATCAGGCGCTTCTGCACCATGAACCACCATCCAGAACGTTCCTCTGAAGGCACATCCCAAATATCGTTGAAGGTATCGTACAGCTGCGAGAAAACTCCTGAGGCTCCCAACAGACTGATTAATAAACTGATCGAACCGGCAACCAAACCGGAGGAAGGTTGAGTCGCGTTTTTAAGCAGTCCAGCAACAACCTTTGCCGTCCGATCATCGGTCAGATGTTCAACCTGTTCGACGATTTCTTTTTGGACTTGAGGTCCATCGTAATAGTATCCCGCAATCGCGACGGCGATCATCAAGATCGGAGCCAGTGACAGGATCGTATAAAACGTCATTGCCGCCGACATCCTGGACGCATTGGACCGGTCCCACGTCTGAAACGTATCAGCAATCAGTTTCCACAGCTTGGCAAACAAAGCATCACTTTTTGGGGACGACCGAAGGAAGGGTGCGTGTTACTCGATTCGTTTGACTTGCGTGAACGACGAGTAATACGAACTATTAGGTTTTTACGTCATTCTATTTTAGACGCGAGTTTCTGCTTTTGGATCAAACGATAATTATCGACGATTAATTTTGTTTCGCCACCGATCCCAAAGTTCTCTGGAGCGTCTTCAGCGATAACGGCCAAGGTAACACCACGTGTTTCAAATTTCCGAATTTGCTCGACAGAACCACTTTCCACCGCCATATCAGCAAGTTCCACTTCGATCGTTTGAAATTGGTTCGTTAATTCAATATCGTCAACGGACTCTGAACCTGCGTATTTCAACATGCACAACACATCGTCTTCGGTGTCGTCGTCTGGCTTGGGGCCTTTTCCATCGGAGGTGACGAAATGCAATTCGACGCGACTGTTCTTCATCGTTTTCCCGTTTTCGATTTTGGCGTCGAAGACGACTTTAAAGTTCGCCACATCGAATTTTGAGAAATCGCAGTTGACGATATCGCCGTTAATTCCAGCTCCCAACCCGATATAAGCAAAGTCTAAGCTCTTTCGATTTGGTAGTTTGACTTTGCTCTTGTTCAAGGAAACCTCGAGAGCACCACCTTCATTGCCGCCCTCAGTGACCCTTCTGGCCTTTTTAGATAGTTGATCAAACAGTTGAACCAACGGGTCAGGGCCTTTCACTTTGTAGCCGCCATAGCGGAATCCGAAATCATATCTCGGTTGCTTATCGTCGTAGTTTATATCGATGACGGCAGTACCTGATTGGGCCTGCGCAGTCGAATAAGACAGCAGGTTCACCGAAAGCAAACTCAACGCCAATCCGAACAACCAAAATCGTTTCGCCAAATTGCTCATCGAAAACCGATCTATTGGACCTAAAAACTCGACCTGAAAAACGAACTACACCAGACTGATAAGATCAGCCTTGGATTCGGAGACTGCTGTGCCCAACAATGTTAGTCCACTCACCTCGTAAATTCCAATTGGTAACATTTGGCCAATCAGACGCGGGCTTCCATCGAAGACCACGATTCGATCGCAATGCGTTCGTCCGGTCAGTTGCAGGGGCATCCCTTCGAACTGTTGTTTTTGAAGTCGCGCGGCGTCTTGTTGGGTTGTATCCAACTGCACTAGGTTACTCTTTGCCGCCGCAGCTGGATCACCAACAACGACGCGGTTTAAGTCTTCGGCTTTACTATCTTTGATTTCGTTGACCGCCGCATCATGCCGTTTGCTGGGCCCTTCGACCAACACTTCGACCGTCCGGCCGAGGAACTTTTGATTGTCCTCTTCGCTGATTAGGTTTTGGATCTGCAGAAGTTCATTATTACGGCGGCGTTTGACATCAAAGGGAACATCGTCAGGCAGTTGGTCGTGTGCCTTGGTGCCGGGTCGTTCGCTGTACTTAAAAATGAAGCTGTTTTTGAATCTACATTCTTCGACCAGATCAACGGTCTCTTGAAATTCAGCGTCCGTCTCCCCGCAGAACCCGACGATGAAATCGCTCGATACGGCTGCTTTATCACCCAGCGTTTCATTAATCCGAGCCATCATGTCGCGATATTCGCCAACGGTGTAGCCGCGTTTCATTCGTTTTAGCACCGCGTCGCTGCCGCTTTGCAGGGGCACGTGCAGATACGGTGAACACTTTTCCAGATCCCGAATCGTCGTCAACAGATCATAGCCCATGTCCTTGGGGTAACTGGTGACAAACTTGAGCCGCTCGATGCCCTCAATGTCGTGCAGTTTATGCAGCAAATCCGCCAGCCGCGTTTCTGTTTTGTCTTGATCGATATGGCGGTAACTGTTCACCGTCTGACCAAGGAGAATGATCTCCTTGGCACCTTGATCGGCCAAGATCACCGCTTCATCATAAATCTGTTGCGGGTGGCGACCTTGTTCTGGGCCGCGCGTCATCGGCACGATGCAGTAGGTGCAAAACTTATCACAGCCAATCTGAATCCGCAGAAAGGCTTGGAACGGCGTCGGTCGCATCAAAGGATCACGCAGCGGATCGAACGTTTCGTGGCTGCGTTTGATATCCGTCAGTTTCCCATCGGTGCGGCCAAGGCTGACGGCGGTGTGTTTGCCACCTTCGGCGCGGACCTTGTCGATCAAGCCGGGAATCTGCTGAAGCTGTCCCGGACCAACGACGATGTCGACGTAGGGGGCTCGTTTGAAGATCAACTTTTGATCCTTCTGAGCCATACATCCCATGACGCCAATGATCTTTTCGGGGTTGTCCTTTTTGGCTTGGCGAAGGCGCCCCAAGGCGCTGTAGGTCTTGTTTTCGGCTTGTTCGCGCACACTGCAGGTGTTGAACAGGATCGTGTCGGCATCGGTGACGTTGTCCGCCAGTTCGTATCCCTGCCGACGGAGATCGGCGACGACCATTTCGCTGTCCAGCATATTCATCTGGCAACCGACGGTTTCGATGTACAGTTTGTGGGTATCGGCTGGGTTAGCCGTAGAGGTTGACATGTTAAAAAACGGGGAAAGCGTTCAAAATATGGGTGAATTAGCTGGGTATCCTAACACGGCCGGATTTGTTCTGCCGATAGGAAAAACGGCACAGTTGCCGCGGATTGGACGATCGGCCGCATGATTTTCGCGGAAAGTGCTGCTATCGTTGAAAATTCGCTTTTTTGGGTTCACGGTATGACCCGAATTAGCTAAAATCCCCAATCCGAAATCACAGCAATTTTAGAAACCGGTTTAGAAGATGTACGCAATTATCGCAGACGGCGGTCGCCAATACAAAGTAGAAGAAGGTCAATTTCTCGAGATTGACTACCGAGAGGTAGAAGCCGGTTCAGAGATCAAGTTCGACAAAGTGCTTGCCGTATCAGGCGACGCTGGTTTCAAACTGGGTGCTCCATTGGTTGAAGGTGCTTCAGTCACCGCCAAAGTCGTTGGCGAAACCAAGGGCGACAAGATCTACATCCAAAAGTTCCGCCGCCGCAAGAACAGCAAGCGCCGCACCGGACATCGTCAAAAGTACGTGAAAGTTCAGATCGCTTCGATCGCCTAAGATTGGTTAGCAAACCAAGACAAAAATAGTAAAAGCCACTCAAGGACGTCTTGAGTGGCTTTTTTCGCTCCAGCTCAGTCTACTTCTTTTCGCGATTCTTTCGTTGTTCCGCTTTCGCTTCAAACCAGGCCTTTACCATATCCACACTTTGGATGTGCACCGACGGTTCGCCTTGGAAGCAAGTTTCGATCAACTTTTCATCGGCCAAGGCGTCAATCGAATAAGCCACACCATGGCAGTGATTGCAGACCGAGCGAATCATCTTTTCGTTCGGCCGGAGATTGCCGTTTTGATTGTGATCCACAAAAACGTTTCCGTCGTCGTCTTCCATGCGCGGCATGTGACATGTCGCACACGATACGCCCGTGCCCGGCTGGGCATCGCCCGAAACTTCCAACTTCCATAAGTCGTAATGGCTGGACGATTGATAGGCCAGCGAATGACGATCATTGTGACAGCTTAAACACGCGTCCACTGCCGCGAACTGAGTGTCAAAACGATGGCCGCTGTGGCAAGAGGAACAGTTTAGTGACTCGTGGGCACGTGATGCTTTCATCTTCAGCCGCGCATCGGCGAGTGTCATCGGTGACAACTGCTGAGCCAATCGCATTCCGTGTTTTCCAGCGGTAAAACCGGCCAGTTCCCGCTGGTGACATTTTCCACACGTCTGATGGTCAACTTGATTGGACCACGTCGCTTGCGCTTCTTCGGTTTCATCTACACTGTCTACATGGCACTGATTGCAGTTGACGCCCGATGTCGCGTGAGCCGTCGTCACCCAGTCGTCCAACATTTCCTGAGGCGTTTCAACAGAATCTGGCGCATTCATATCGGCCAAGGTCAAATATGGATTCTCCTTTGAATCGTTTTGCGCCGAACCTTCTTTGGTCGGCACTTTGCCCGCAGACTTTGTCTCGGTTTGTGAACTTGATCGCAGCATAACGACTTGTTTGTCCAGCATATCCAATTCGTCACTGTGCTTGCTCAAGAAGTTTTCATACAGGGCGCGATTGTCGTGGTAGTTATGACAGCCTGCTGTGGCACAACTATCAAACGCAAACTCCTTGTGGCTGGGGCGTTGCTCCATCACGTCTTGATGACAGTGATAACAATAATCTGTCGGCAACGACAAACCCATCGGATGCGTGCGCTCGGGAACGTGTTCTCGATGGCAAGTGATGCACTTTTGAGCATCCAGCAATTTAAGCCTTTCACCGCTGGTGGGATCGTTAAACTTTTTGGCAGGATGCGTATCCTTTGCGATATTCAGTTCTTCTTGATGGCAGTTCAAACAAGCATCCTGTTTCACTCCCATCATCGGCGTGTGACAAGCACTACAGGCCAGTTCAATCTGATAGTGCCCATGGGACGTCTCGCCCGGCAAAAGCATCGTTTTTACTGTTGAAAACAGAGGAATGTCGCGACCGGCCACATGATCAGTCGTCACCACAAAGACGAATACCGCCAACAATGCTACCGTCAGCACCAACCAACAAAAGACTTGGAACTTGATGGACGAAAGAAACGACTGCTTCGTGTTTGATTTATTGACGACCGAGTTTGCCAAATAATTGCTCGAGTTAAGAATCTAGTAGAAATAGACACATGCGATGTGAATGATCAGCAAAATTGGCATCGGCCAAAGACAGAGAATGTGAAACTTCGTCAGTCTTGGCCTCCACTGACGAAGCGCCATCCCTAGTTCGCCACCCGTCCGACTTTCCAAAGAAGTAATGGCTCCGGTGATCGCTCCACTGAAATTGAGTCCCAAAAACGTGACCGCCAGCAATAGATTGAAATTGCTTCCCATTCTCATCCCCGTGTGAACCAGCAGCCCAACCAGCGTCATGATTCCGATAACGCTGTGAATCGTTCTCCACATTCCATAGTTACCATACGCAAACCGTTTGATTCGTTTGCGAAGCGGAAGCAGCAACGCCAAAGCCGCCACGCCCAAAAGAACGTAACCAGTGACCTGTTTCCAAAATGAATCCCGCCAAATGAAGTCGACTTGGTGCCAGATGTCGACCACCGTATCTGCGTAGGGCAGGGGACCAACAAACCAACTGAATAAAACCAGAATCGCTACCACCGACGCGATCAGCAAACCAACGCTTGGGCGCTGAGCCGGTTCGGCTGGATCGTCGACCAGATCAGCCAATAACGGTTTGCAAGATCCACAAACGGTTGATGCTCCGGTTGCTTCGGCGAGCGCCGCGACGGTGCAACAACCTGCTTGCTGAGCCTCCGAAAGTTTGCCCCGGGTGATGTTCATGCAACTGCAGATCACTGCTGTTTTGGGCAGGTCGCCCGTTTTGCCTTGGGCGCTTGGTTTCCACAGGTCACCGGTCAAAGAAAAACGGTTTAGTTGCCATTTCCAAAACCGACTCTTTGCGGCAATCGCTTGGCGAACACGTTCGATATCGGTCCATGGACCTACCGCCATCACGCCTACAACACGACCTTTAGAAAGAATCAGCTTTCGATACGTTTCTTCGGTACGGGAGGCAATGGTGGTTGCTTTGGGAACTTCTCCAACTGGTTTTCCCAGCGTCGCGACATCCACTCCTAGGAGTTTAAGTCGCGCTGACTGATCGCCGGAAGTGAAAAGTGCTTTGCCTTGCCCACCCGCCAATAAGTTTTCCGCTAACACATCAGCCATGTGGTAGCCGGGAGCCACCAACCCATAAATCGTATTATCATGCGAGGCACATTCGCCAATCGCATAGATATCGGGCAGGGATGTTTCTAAATGATCATTTACTTTGAACCCGCCTCGTGCTCCGACCTCCATGTCGCAACACTCGGCCAATTGGTCATTGGGACGGATACCAGCGGAGATCACCACCATTTCCACTGATAACACGTCACCATTGTCGAAATGCAAGATGCGTTTTTTTCCAGAGCTCTCGATTTTTTCGGTACGTTTAATCAGGTGAACTTGGATCCCAAGTTTCTCGATCTCAGTTTGAAGAACACCGGC
>CALDEW010000443.1 GCA_937942355.1 uncultured Pirellulaceae bacterium
TTGCTATGCGCCTGCCGGACGGTTCGCCCTGCCCTCTACCGTATTGATGACGGCGGTGACGGCCAAAGTTGCCGGATGTGAACACGTCGTCATGGCGTCTCCTAACCCGTCGGACATTATTTTGTCTGCGGCGTACGTTGCCGGGGCCGATCAAGTGCTGGCCATTGGAGGTGCCCATGCGATCGCGGCGATGGCTTACGGCTTCGAAGGTTTTACTCGCCGTGACTTGATCGCCGGGCCCGGCAACCGTTGGGTGACGGCGGCGAAAAAGATCGTCAGTGGTGATTGTGGCATCGATATGTTGGCTGGCCCATCGGAGTTAGCGCTGGTGGCCGATGGATCAGCGGATCCTGCCACGATCGCAGCCGATTTGTTGGCTCAAGCGGAACACGATGTCGACGCGCGGCCGTTTTTGATTTTGACCGATGATTCGATTGCCGACGCGGTTGATGACCAACTGAAGCAGCAGCTGGCCGAATTACCCACCGGCGAAGTCGCCAAGCAATCGCTGGCGAACAATGGAGCCATGGTCGTTTGCAAAAGCGTCGAAGAAGCGATCGCCGTCTGCAACCGGCTCGCTCCAGAACACTTGGAGTTGCACTTGGCCAATGCGGAATCCGTTGCGGCGAAGATCCGGCATGCGGGTTGTATCTTTATTGGTCACCAGTCGGCGGAAGTATTTGGCGATTATGGCGTGGGACCAAATCACACTTTACCAACCGCGGGTACCGCGCGTTTTTCGGCCGGTTTGAATGTCTTCACGTTCCTGCGGATACGGACCTGGTTAAAATTGGATCAGGCTCCCGATGACTTGATCGCCGACACGGCGCGGTTGGCCGAGATCGAAGGTTTGATCGGTCACCAGCGATCAGGGCTGAAACGAAGTTCTTAGAGTTGATCGTTTTCTTCTGCCCCGGCGACACTGCCTTTTGTATTTGACAGCGGTTGGGTGGCGACTGACGCTAGCAGTTTAGACTTGTTTTTGTGGTGGGGGGAGGCTCACGACTCGGAGAGTCGAGTTACGTAAAACGACTCTCCGAGTCGTTTGAGCCCGCGTACCATCTGCGTTTGATACTTTCAGGTTTTAAAACATGCCAGCAGTTTCAGTCGGCCCAAAGCCAATCTTGCTGTCGTAGCCCGATTTATCTACGCTCCGGCGAAATTTCATTCAAACGACGACTTACGTTGCGAGAAATACTATGCTGGGACGGAATCCAATGCGCTTCAATAAAACGCGTTTGCGCGATAATCGCCGCGTGTTCAAAGAACTTTTCGATCGCCAGATTGGCAGCGGAATGTTTATTGCGATGGCCTGTGTGATCTGCATCGCAGGGTGCTCGAGACTTGGCTCCAACGGACCGTTAAGCCAACGTAAAATTCCGTTTCCGCCGCAACCGTTGCGCGGAGCGTCCTCGCAAACTGTGGCTGCGGAAAAAGCAAAAGCTATGGAGTCGGTGAAGACGGCGCGCGACCTGAGGGCGGTTGAAGATGTGAGGCTCGCCAACGAAGTCCGCTCGGAAACCAGCCCAGCCCGTGATGCTGTTCAAGACCTGAAGGCTCGTCCGCCCAAGTTGTCGCAACTGCCGAGCACAACGCTTTACGCCGAACCCGTTATTGATAACGCGAAACAAGTTGCCTTCCAAGAAAAAGGAAACGATTTTGATCCTGCGCAGCAACCGCCTGCAGAGATATTTTCTCAGCCATTGGCCAAAACCAAGGATGATCAATTCTTTGATCCAAGGTCGCCAAAACCGACGGTTAATCCTGAAAAATTCGTTGCGTCGGATCCTCTGCCGCCTGCTTCACAAGCCGGCATGCTTAACCCTATTCGACCTGACAATGCGGCTGCGACAGAATCGCAACGCATCATGCTGGTAACCGACACATCGACTGATGTTGCTGAAGCGGACAATTCCGCTTCGGTCGCGAAGGCTACCGAAGCATCCATTCCTTCGGCGGAAACGATTTTGCCTGTGGCTCCGCTAAATCGACCGCTTGTGAAAAACTTCGCACCGGCTCCGCTGCGACCAGAGATGCCGGTGATCATTGAAAAAACTCCCGAAGAAGTGAACAACGGCCCTAAGGTAGATGCAAATCTGAAGGGCGAAGTCTACACAAAATCTGTCAAGCGACAGCCTGAAGAAGAACTGCCAAAGCAGAAAGAATTTTTCGCTTCAAAGCGTTCCGCTGAAAAGGTTGTGGACAAGCCGGTGATCAAAGAGGAGTTGCCAAAAATAGAGGAAATTAAGGTTGAAGACTCTCAACAGAACTTCAGCCCTGCTGAATCTCTCGCTCGGACGGTCGCCCCAAAACCGGAAATCAAACCAGAATCTATCAACGGGATCGAAATCGATCCTACACTCGGAGCACAGCGCGAAAGCCGTTTGAATTTCTCTCCGCCTCGGAAGATCGCCAAAGCGTTGCCCAAACCGGAACCGGTGGTCTTTGAAAGCAAGCAAGCGCCCTTCGTAAAGTCGCCGCCGGTAAAGAAAATAGTGCCTGCGGTGAAAACACTACCGGAGGTGAAAGCGCTGCCGGAGTTCACCGAACCACGCGTCGCGCGAATCGAAAAGCCAGCTTTCGCTCCCGCTTTGGTGGAAAAAGAAATTTTGCCGGTAAAAAAATGCGCCACCTGCGACCGTCCGGACTGCCATGGTTGCAACATTCCATCTGACAACCAATTTTCAGAGGCCGCCCCAACGATTCAAGGGAGACGTAGTCTCGCTCCGATGCCCGTGGAGCACTCTGCTGATCCCGTCGAGCTTGCGAAAAAGAACTTTGGACAGGTTTCCTTCGCGCCCGTTGGATTACCGCTGCCTCAAACGGTGACAGGCGATGCGGAGAATATTGCCGCAGCGTTCAATCAGCAAATCCCCGAACAAGAGTTTGTGAAAACCGACGCGCAGTCCGATGTTCCTCCCGTTGGCGTCGAAGCGGTATTGAAACTCAATGAGATAACTTGGCGATCGCGCCTGCAGCAGACGATTTCGTTAGTCAAAGATCAGTTGGACAGCGACATCGATTCCCAAACGCGCACTAGTTTGGAGATCAACCTGCGATTGCTGGACGTGCTCAGTCGACAAATGGGTGACATCGCCAAGGAAGAACGATCGTTCACGCAATCGGAGAATGAATTCTGGCAACATCAGCTAGAAGCGATCACCTCAATGTTACAGACATCGGAACTGACCGACGAAAAAGCGCACGATCTAATGAAGCATCATACGGCTCATGATACATTGGTGCATCTGCGCCATGCGATCGCGGAATTGGAATCGTTAGCCAATCTAAAAATAGAATCGGGTGCATTTTGCACTGAGGTTTCGGGGTACGGCCAGTTCAAAACTTTTGTCAGCGACGTTTTTCAATCGG
>CALDEW010000444.1 GCA_937942355.1 uncultured Pirellulaceae bacterium
GATATCTCGTTTAATACAACACCTGCCACGGTGAACATCACAGATGATGACACTTCACTAGTCTCCATCGTTGTCAACGACGGCACAGCCGACGAAGGCAGTGATAATGGAGAAATCGAAGTTGTTCTTTCAGCTCCTTCAAGCACGCCAACGACGGTTACGCTGACGGTATCGGGCACTGCTGACAACGGCGACTTGAGCACGGGGGTCCCAGCGACGATCACGATTCCGGCTAACGCAACATCATTCGTGATCCCGATTGACGCGATCGCCGACGCAACCGTTGAAGGGACAGAAAACTTGATCGTAACGGCTTCGATTGCGAATCCGGGTGCCGATGCAGATCCAGATGTCACGGTTGATGCAGCCAATGCTTCAGGAACCGTCACGATCACAGATGACGACACCGGTGTCGTAACTGTCGACCTTGCGAATTCTGACCTCGATGCCGGTGAACCTGGCAATGACGGCTTTGTACGATTCACGTTGTCGACACCTTCTGCAGATCCGGTTGAGTTCTCTTACAATATTGGTGGTTCAGCTGTTGGAGCAGTCGCTGCCGATGCAACGGGAGCGACTGACGCTGACTATGCGGCACTCTCTGGAACGGCAACGATTCCGGCAGGAGCCTCATTCGTCGATGTGCCGGTAACGGTCTTTGATGATCCGATTGTTGAAGCCGATGAGAACGTGACGATTGAGCTCAACGCGATCACCGCTTCCTCTGGAACGATCACCGCTGATGCTGCTTCGCCAATCGCGGACGTGACGATCACCAGCGAAGACACGGCAACACTGTTCTTTGACTTAGTGAATACCAATCGCGACGTCGACGCTTCAGAGACGGGGCCAAGCAATGGATCTTTGGTGGCTCGACTGTCAAACCCAGTGTCGTTCGGAGTTCAAGCCGGATACGAAATTGCCGGTTCGGCAACCAACAGTGCCGACTACAACTCGATCTCCGGTTCGGTGTTCTTCGCAGCAGGGGTCACTGAGATTCCAATCGACATCATTGTGGTTGATGACTCCGACATTGAAGGTACCGAGGACGTCACTTTGACGCTGACCGATATCTTGACACCGGCATTCGGTGCACCTGGCGACGGGTTGGTGTCGATCATTGGTACGCCAACGGCTGACATGTCCGATACCGACACAGTCCTGATCGAAGACAATGACGACTTAGTGACTCCGTCGGTCGCCGGCATCTACGTCAATGGAACGCTGTGGCAAGACTTGTTCCGTGACCGAGTCGATGGTGTCGAGGATGGGTCGGTGTTCGGATACGAATTGACTGGGCGACCAGACCAATCTGAGGTCATTCCATGGATTAACGTGGATCAGATCATTGTGGAGTTTGACTCACAAGTAACCGGAATCGACTTGACTGACTTCGCTTTGTCGGGGGTACTGGGCTTTGGAGACGGACCTACACCAGCGATTTTGTCAGCGGTCCCCGGCCCTGGTGGCAATACTGCAATTTTGACATTGGATGGTTTCCTTCAAGCTGCCAACGTGACTTTAGACGTTAATGCCTCTGGAATTCAAAATTCCAGCTCGGTTGCTGGATCTGATGGCAGCTACAGCTTCATCGCCCTTCCGGGTGATATTAATAGTGACAATTCCGTTTCAACGGCGGATACCACTGATATTGAAAACCGTCAATTCGATTTCATCTTGCCTGGTAATTTTGCATCGGCGGATTATAGATTCTTCTCAGACCTCGATGGAAGTGGATCCATCTCAACAGCAGATGCCACGGCAGCTGAATTGAGACAGTTCGATTTCGTGATTTCGGCACTGGCTCCCAGCACGTTAAGTCTGATTGCACCGCCAGTTCAATTTGCTGTCGTAGCGCCCGCCGCAGTAACTCTGCCAAGTGAGTTGTCACTTAGCGGGTCGCAGGATGCAGAGGTTGGTGATGGAAGCAGTGATTTAACTGAATCTACATCCGTATCAAGTTCCGCCGAAGAATCAACTAGCATCGACTCAGCCTTCGAGGCGATTGGGACCGATGGAATTTTCGGCGATGATTTTGAATTTTAGAAACGCACTTTAAACATTAAGACATACCCAAAACTGGATTAGGAGATTTTGATGAAAAGAATAATTATGTGTCTCGCGGCGCTTTGTGTGGTCCTTGGGCCGCCAAGCGTTAGGGCAGATGTTGTATTGTCCTTGAGTAATATCACAGTTAATGCTGGTGATACCGCGGTGGTATCGGTCAACATTGCAGACACCGGTGCGGTGCCCTCGGCACTTTCGGGATATAACATTCCTTTAGACATCACGACAGCTGCCGGGTTTACATTTAACGGCATTTCGAGCTTCAGCGTGGTGAATAACTTAGGTTCTTTTGCACCTGAAGAAGCCAACGCTGTTCTGAACTACGATTTTGGTGTTAGCGACAACGGCGCTCCATTGCAATTAGGCGCTGCTCCTATCACCTTGTTTGAGATCGAATTTGGCGTTGATCCAGGTGCGGTAGCGGGTTCGGTTTTACCGGTCGATTTCGAGCAAAACCCGGGCGCTCCTGGAAACCCAATCCCAACCTTCTTTAGCCTGTCACTTGATAACGCTGCGGTCAATGTAGAGGACTTGGTAGCCAGCGGCGGCGCTACGGTAAGCGACGGATTGATTACTGTTGTCGGTGTTCCCGAGCCCTCGAATCTTGCTTTAGCAGTTATTGGCCTAGGTGGTTTGGTGTTGCGACGACGCCGAAACTAACGCTGAAACACCGCTCAACTAGCCAAGGAAGGCTTGACGAGTTGAGGCCAAAACCGAGTAGCGACGTCTTCGAGCCGTATGGCGAAAACAATCTCGAAAGAGGAAGACCACTACCTTTGCGCGCCACGACAATCGCAATAGACGCAGCTAGATGATTGAGGAAGCCTGCCCATTATCTAGCGCAGGTGTTTTTTATCTGAAACGCAACATTTGCAACATAATCCCCTGAGCTCATAGTGATCCACCAGCCCAGTCTCGACCTCTGGAGATCTTGGTAGAGCGCTTTCATCGCGGTTTGAACACCGGCCAGATGTTCGAAGGTGTTGATGGAGAGGGCTTCAATGGGATTATGCACCGGCAGGACGCGAAGTCTTCGTTTATCGCGCATGAGGTTTTCAAATCGGCGATGCGTCAAACTATTGAAGCGGCTCTTCGCCCAACAATTACTGATCGGCCAAGATGGCGATAAATGGTGCGATGTCTGAGAAGCCGACGTCGCCGTCTTGGTTGATGTCCGCTTCGGATTGGAACTCGCCACTTGATAGGACTTCAATCCATGGTGCGATGTCTTCGAAGGTGACCGCGCCGTTCATATTTACATCGCCCAGCAAAACGCTGGTGGCGGTTTGAAACTCGAACGCCATGCTGCGCGATTTTCCAGGTGTGAGGGGAATCGTGGGATCCGGATCATAAGCGTTCTGCAGATTGCCATCGCCATCAAATTGATAAACGCCGCCAGTCCAAGAGACGACTGTCATGTTGCCGTTGTCATCAAACGCGATCCCCTGTGGCACCATGCTTAAGCCAGTAGCGCCAACGTCCGGTAGATCCGCTGGCAGTATCGTCTTTAGCAGATTGCCATCCTGATCAAATTCATAGATGCCTCGCGCCCCACCGCCAGAGGTGACCCAAACGGTATCGTCCAAGTCTCCCGGACCGTTAGGATCTCGAGCTACAGCCATTACGCTGCCCATTCCAGCCGCATTGAAACTGAAAAGGAACTGGTCGTGCTCGTCGAATTTGTCCACGCGGCCAAAAATCCCATCCGAACTACCATTGTCGTTGACTGATCCAAGTCGGTTCGAAACGTAAAAACTGCCATCGGGAAAAAAAGCCGTGCAATTTGGATCGACCAAGCCAGCACGAGTGAAGCTGCGTAAGAAATTCCCTTGTTGATCAAAGACCATAATGTTGTTGCCCGTTGTACCAGCGCCCGTTCCCGAATTGCTGATATAGACTTCTTGGTCTTGGGCATTGACGCCATCGGTCATTTTGAAGGAAACGCCCACCGGCTGATTGAACTCCGGATGGGTCACCGTCGCTCGCAATTGGTGTTGGCTGTCGAACACATAGACTGTGTTGCTGAACTCACCGGTCACCCAGATGTCACCATTGGCCGGATTAAATGCCAACCCACGTGGTCCATCTAATCCCGGCGTCGTCAGCGTCCCGACGAACGCGCCACCCTTTGAAAAAATGTTGTACGCATCCGAGTTGTACATCGCGACGTAAAGGTTACCGTCGTTCTCAAACGGCAACTCGGCTGCAACATTTCTAACCAGCAGAGCTAATCCGAGCAGGCTTAGGATGCACATTGAAAATGGGGCGATTATTTGTTGAGTTTTCATGGCGCTGTTTATATTAGCTAATCTGTTCTGGATCCTCAAATAGAACTGAAATCAAGAGATCTCTGATCTTTGTCACGAGTCTTTGTCATGAGGTTTCAAAGCTCTTGAGAGCAGGCTGCTAAGCACTACTTTTCGAAACGCGCGAAAAGGGAACTAAGAGGACGCTAATCTCCACAGGATCGTGCCGCCTTGTACCAGCAATCTCGCGCGGACCTGTTGGGGGCCATTTATCGAGAAGCAATCTCTGGGAACGTTTCTTTGAGAGATTTAACGCGAAGCCGCTAAGGCGCAAGGACGCAAAGGTCAGGGACACTTCGATGCTTTGCAACTTCGCGTCTCTGCGTCTTTGCGTTGTTTTTTTCATCGGTAACCATCATGAAAAAGCGTCCTTATTCGGCCAAGACGAAGTGTGTCTGGCTCAACCGTTATCGCGAAATGAAGTCGCCTTGTCCCGCAATCTCGCGCCGGAAGCTTCGCGGAGGTCAGCGGTTATCCTCCGAAACGCATCCACGCTGACAATTTACGCAATAGAATTTTGGCTCTTTGAAAAATAGAGCTTGAGCCTTAGTTGTCTTTCGGTCTCCGAAAGAACACTCAAGCGCTATCGCGCACCATAGCGCGAGAGGCGCACTTTCGGAGACCGAAAGGCTACATTGAGACTCGCTTTTCGCTTTTCAACTGAGGCTCCGAAAAATCTTCCATGAACCGACTGCCCTTGCGGATACTTCTTGGGAAGATCCAATCGAACACCTCAAAAAAAACCTTTGGCTCGTCAACTTCGCTTTCATGTTCCAACAACTATAGCCTCACAGAACACTTGCCCCCCGTAGTCTCCCGCTTTCTTCAAACGCCTACGGCGCAACGTCCTCGTGGCGAAAGTAAAGCCACTCACCAACAACTTGGCCATACTCCAGTCTACTCGTTTTGATGCCGAACGCCTCTGGTCAGATGTCTTTTCCTGATAGGTTGACGATAGCCTACCCCAAAGATTTGTGCCGACGATATGCCGGCGGCGTTTAAGATGAATTTGGGCCGAATCCGGATTCCGTTTGGAGCAAATCCGGTAGGTATCGAGTTTTCAATGATGAAAATGGGCATCCGCTGCCAGCGTTGGCAAGTCATCAGAAATCTCAATCATCCATGTTTTATCACGTCAAAACACAAAATGCGGCTGAGAGGATTCGAACCTCCACGGGATTGCTCCCACTAGCCCCTCAAGCTAGCGCGTCTGCCAGTTCCGCCACAGCCGCCTGTGTCATGGCGGACGCAATCATACGAACCTGCCGCCTCTGGTGTCAACACAGTAAAAAGCTGGAAAACATCCTAATTCGCTCAAAGCAGCTACCCGCGCCTGCCGATGATGACCTTTTGGCCCAAAACCAATACCGGCCACTCACCGCGCCCCTGCAAATCCTGCGTAAAAACATGAAACTTGGCCCTTGTGGGTTCTTCGGTGGGTCACTACATTATTGGATTCTTTGAAAGCCAAAAAATTGGCCGGGGAGCCGCTTTGAAGTTCCTTCGGTGATTGATTAACACAAACGTGGAGAAGCATTGTGCCCGGCACAAAATCCTACAACGCTCAAAATGACGAATTGACGAAGTCTTGGTTCATCGTAGATGCCGAAGACCAAATCGTCGGACGAATCGCTGCCGACATTGCTATGGTGTTGATGGGCAAGCACAAGCCTGAATACACACCCAATGTGGACACCGGCGATTTCGTCGTCCTGACAAACTGTGAAAAGGTGAAGTTCACCGGCAACAAGCTGGATCAGAAGACTTATACCTGGTACACCGGTTACACGGGCCTGCGGAAGGAAACTGCCGGCAACCGATTGCAGCGTAAGCCTGAAAAGGTCATGCGTGACGCCGTTCGCCGGATGTTGCCCAAGAACAAAATCGGCAGACAGATGCTTTCGAAGCTGAAGATCTACGAAGGTGCCGAACATCCGCACCAGGCTCAGAATCCTCAGCCCTTCACGTTTCACCGCTCCAACAAAGCGGCTCAAGCGTCCAAGTAATTTCATCCATCAAACCAGCGCTGAACGAAGCGTTTAAGAAACGACCATGGCAAAGACAGACAAAAAAACCGGCGAAGCACTCGGCACAGGCCGACGTAAATCATCCGTCGCACGTGTACGCGTTAAGGCAGGTTCGGGAACGATCACGATCAACGGTCGCCCACCTGAAAAGTATTTCGCAACGGACCAAGATCGCCGTGCGATCACTGATACGCTCAACGCGACAGGAACCCTTGATTCTGTAGACGTGAAGATCACCGTTTCTGGTGGTGGCACGACCGGACAAGCCGGTGCCTGCAAAATGGGCGTTGCCCGTGCGTTGGTGAGCTACGATACCGAACACTTCGCAGCGCTTCGAGCGGGCGGATTTCTGACACGTGACTCGCGCATGAAAGAACGTAAGAAGCCAGGTCTTCACGGTGCCCGTCGTGGTACTCAGTTCTCTAAGCGATAATCGCTGGCGAATTAAAAGTTCAAACAATCAAAACGCCCTTCGCAACTTCACTGCGATGGGCGTTTTTTTATTGCTACTGCGACAAAACATATCGGCTCCAACACTTCCGACACCTGCGGATCTGGTTTATCCTTTTGACTCTTTGTTTCGACAGTGCGTAAGGCCGGTTCCCACCGGCCTTTTCAAGACAAGTTTGAGCGAGGCCGGTAGGAACCGGCCCTACACAACTACAGAATCCGCCGCAGAGCCTTAATGTTTCCGCGTTCCGAAAATTCCAATTCCCAACTTAGGTGGATACGTGTTGCGCTTGTCCTGAGCGTCGGGATCGCTTGGCTGGCACAGAATTCTTATATCGACACGCCGATCACCATCGTCAAGAACATTAGTATTCCTTTTCCGTGCCAATTCAGTGGATGTGGATGCAAAGACGCGGTGCAGTGTTGGTCCTCTTGTGGCTGTCATACCGATGCAGAAAAAATCGCTTGGGCGAAGGCGAATTCCGTTCAGCCACCGGAGTGGTTTCTGGAAGACCTGAGGACGGAACCAGCGGATCCCGAATCAGCCTCGACCTGCAGAGGTTGTTGCTGTTGCTCTCAGAGGCCCGCTCCAACGCCGGCGGAAGTTTCAACTGACAAAGACGATTCATCGCACACCGTTTACCTCAACCTGAAGCAACGCCGAAGATGCAACGGCCAATATGATGTCGATATGGCGACGTGGTATTTCGTTGCGCCCGCAGACCAGCCGTTGCCTCCCATCTCAGTTTCGCCATTGTGCCCGGTGGACGATCAATCGCCTTTGGCGGTCACTCATCTTCCGCCCACGCCGCCTCCAAAACGCATCTGATCTGACGTCGTTTCTATACGTTTGTAACACCCGTAGTACTGCCTGTTACTTGGCCGCATCTTCTTGCATGCTCAGAGTTCAGGTACGCCGTTCTCCGGTGTGATCAACGTTTCTTAAAATACCCAAACACAGGCGCGGAAGATCCGCGCCAGGAGATTTAACGATGCCGCGTAACCGTGGCTTCACGTTAGTCGAACTTTTGGTGGTGATTGCGATTATTGGCATCCTTATCGGGATGTTGCTACCGGCGGTGCAATCCGTCCGAGCCGCGGCTCGCAATGTCTATTGTAAAAACAACATGAGACAATTGGGGCTAGGCGTGCTGATGTACGCTGATTCTCGCAAAGGTGCCTTTCCGTTTACCAACCACAAAAGTTCCGAACAGTCGTGGATCCAAACCTTGAAACCGTTCACCGAAAGTGTGGACGCGCTGCGTATCTGTCCCGACGACGAAGCGGCTGATCTTTGGTCAGCCCAACCCGATCTAGGAACCAGTTACGTCATCAACGAATTCATTGCCAACGATTCGCTTGATAACAGCGTTGTGAACATCAATCAACTCAGAAGCACTCACGACTTGGCGATCTTGTTCGAAGGTTCCCCCCTCCGCGCGATCACCGATGAACAT
>CALDEW010000445.1 GCA_937942355.1 uncultured Pirellulaceae bacterium
TGGTACCGGTAATTTGATCTCGGCTGGAAATTTTAGCTACGATGCTGCGGCGGGTGTAGATTTCGTATCGGGAAATTTCGTTGGCACGTTTGGTTCTACAACACCGACGATTGCAGGTGGTTCAAATTTCAATACGATTTCTTTTAACAACGCTTTTGGCGCGTTTCTGCCGGAGAATGTCACGTTCAGCGATCCAGGCTGGACTGCAGGTCAGCCCCTAAGCTCCGCTAGTGGGCAGGTGTTCAACCTGAGTGATCTTCTATTCAGCAACTTCATTGTGGGCACCTACAGCCTGACACAATCACCCTTCGAAGATGGGGATGTTGGAGCTGTTACTTTGAATATTGTCGAAACTGCCGCCATACCAGAACCTTCCTCAATGCTCGCCTTGGGCTTTGTTGGCTTAGGGATTTTGGTCCGACGACGCCGGTCTTGATCGTCGATTTAAAGAGAAGCAATTCAGAAGAAACTATAGCCGGAGTCGGAAGACTTCGGCTATTCTTCTTTAGCCACATTGAATTCTGCGAGTCTTGCGACTCCGACGCCATAAACAATTGATTTGGAATACGATCCTCAATCCAAACAGGCGCAGCTGGACGATTTTAGTCGGCTTTGGGATGTGGCCGACAAGATCTGGGAGCAAGCAGTTGGCTGTGAACCTCGGTGGTGCAATCTGACGCACTCATCAATTTGGGACTTGCGATGTCGTTGAGTCAAACCGTAGGAAACCGATTGAACCGTGTTGAACCAAGAGCTAATCAACGAAGGAAAAAAGTTGTGGCTCTACTCAACAAACCGAGAGCCCAAGCAATCGCTGAACTCAAAAATGCCGCATGAAAAACATACGACGAAAACAAAGGGACATGTGCGGCAATGCCGTTCGTCCTTGACATCTTTATTGGCCTGATAGCTTTCCTGCACCCCAAAGCCAGCGAACTAAGCTCTTACATGTTCCCAAGGAGCGGCCTGACTGACCAACAGCGCAAAGTCGGGAAACAAACAGTCGCTTTATCGCGATAATTCGAACCAGGATTGGAAACCAGCTTCCTGCCCCAAACTGAGTTGCCAGAGCGTAAATGCTGGAAATCCGAGTCTCACCGGCAACGAATTCGTCTTTTTTTTGTTATTTAAAGGCCATTGCCATGCCGGGGTGTAAACTACCGCAACCTCCAGTTACAATTTGAGAGGGGGAGATGTCACCCTAGACTGCCTTCACCGACCTGGATTCTCTTTTTATTTTTAATTCCCATCTGTTTTGGAGCCATCATGAGCAAAACACTTAAGTTCTTTTTTCTCGTGGCAGCGTTAATGATGACCGCCCAGTCATCCATTGCTGACATAGTTCAGTTTGATAACGGGCTTCGGCTCCGAGATGGAACTTTGACGAACAGTTCAGGCACAACCCCCTATGTAGCTGGAAGCGGGGTGAACGAAATTGGTGATTTGAATGGCGCTGCGAGCATTACAGAAACTTATTTTTGGGCTGACGCAACAACCGGTATTAACTTTTCGTTTGATGTTACCTACGCGGCAAACGTTGGGAACGTCGATAATACTGGGAACGGTCTGGGAATCTCTGGTACTGGGGGGGACAACAACACTGTCAATACCAATGAACAATTGACATTTACAGTTTCAAATTTGATGGCGGATGTATCGGGCTACATCGATGGATCAGTTGGTGGGATCTCGGGGCCTGTTGCTGTTACTGGTTTGGGGCTGGGGATACAAGCGGTTCAGGGGCAGTTCCGAGTGGGAGCAAATCAAGTAGATTTCACCGGTCCAGGTGGTACATTGGTTTCAACCGCTCCCACTTTAAATGCGGCGGCTGGCTCGATTTTTCCAGAGGCACAGCTTGGTGACTCAGGGACCTTTGTCTCCGTTACTAATGCCACTGAGACTGGTAATCCTGACCCTTTAACTGACGGTTGGCGTGGCCGAACCGACTTAGTCGTGCGAGCTATTATCGACATCGAACCAGACCTCGTTCAAGGACCCCTCAAAGGCGATGTCAACTTAGACGGCATAGTCACCTTTTTAGATATCAATCCGTTCATCCTACTTCTAGCCTCGAACGGGTTCCAAGCCGAAGCGGATTGTGATTGTGATGGAGACCTTGACTTCTTGGATATCCAACCATTTATCGATATCTTAGCAGGAAACTAAACGGATTAAGTTAATCACGATTTGAAATCCGCCGGAAGCGTCGTCAACTTTTCAAAGGTTGTCTTCGCTTTCGGCTTTTTTTTATGCGCCGCCAACCCGTACCAATAGTTGATAGCTGCACTAGTGTTCTGCCGCAGCTTGGTTTTCGCACCAAGAGCTTCATCGTCATCACGACATTGGAATAAAGGGGACGCAGCTCATTGTTTTCTGCAACCCCCTATGTAGCTAAAAAAGCGGAGAAAAGGTTCACCCATAGATCAGTTACGGCGTTTCCGCCCAACCCCTAGAATTCTCTTAAGTTGCCCTTGGTTCTTGGGAGTAGATTGATGGCTAGACAAGCACGTGGCGAGTATCTCAACCCGGATGAAATTCAGGTCGTACACGCGGTTCAGCGTTGCGTTCGGCAGGCGTTTCTATGCGGAATCGATAAAAACAGCGGCAATAACTACGAACATCGCCGACAATGGATCCGCGACAGGTTTGAGTTCCTTGCCTCGGTCTTCGGCATCGATTGCTTGACTTACACGGTGCTTTCTAACCATCTGCATATTGTCCTTCGAGCGCGTCCAGATGTTGTTAAATCATGGTCTGACGAAGAAGTGGCTCAGCGGTGGTGTCGATTGTTTCCCAAAGGACGTGATAAAACGGGCAAGCCGTTAGACCCCAGTGAGTTCGAACTGAACACCATTTTGCTGAACGCTCAAAAACTGGCCGAGGTGCGTCGTCGGTTGTCGGATATCAGTTGGTGGATGCGTTGCACTGCGGAAAATATCGCACGGCAGGCCAACAGGGAGGATCGGACAACCGGGCGATTTTGGCAGGGAAGATATCGGGCTCAGATCTTGCTGGATGAAGCTTCTATCCTTGCCTGTGCAGCGTATGTAGATCTCAATCCCATCCGCGCCGCACTGGCCGATCGACCTGAAAACTCGGAGTTTACTGGGGCAAAGGATCGGTTAGATGATCTCAAACAGCGCGCCGGTACCAAGGGTGAGAATCTGAGAAAGTCGACTCATCAGTGGGAGCGTTCACGGGCGCGGAGCAAAAGTGGTTGGATGGCTCCGATTGAGATTAACGAGCGTACCGACCCGATCGGTTGCGATGCCGACGATAGTGG
>CALDEW010000446.1 GCA_937942355.1 uncultured Pirellulaceae bacterium
GGTTGCTGGATTGGCGGGCGCTAGCGCCATGATTTTGCCGGGCTTGTCAGGCGGATATTTACTGCTGTTGTTGGGTCAGTACGTTCCGATTCTTGCGGGCGTGGACCAGTTCAAAGAAGCACTCAAAGCGCGTGACATGGCGGCGGTCATGGAGCCGATGATGTCAGTGGTCCTGCCGGTGGGACTGGGTGTTGTGATCGGTGTCGTTGCCGTTGGAAATCTGTTGCAGTGGTTACTGAAACGGCACAAACAAATGACGCTGGGAATTCTACTGGGGCTCTTGATCGGTTCGACCGTTGGTTTGTGGCCTTTTCAGCGCTGCGTCAAACCAGAGGTCGGCGACGTCGTCAAAGGACAAGCCCTGACAGCGCAAACGTTGGAAGAACTCGATCCCGAAGACTGGCCAACCCAGGTTTTCACTCCCTCTGCAACGACAGTTGCGTCGTCCCTTGGTTTGATAGCATTGGGATTCGGAATCACGATGGGCATCGCGGCCTTGGGACGCGAAGACGAGAACGAAACTTAACGACGCAGCGCAGCAACAGACTCCAAGCTTATCGGCAGTAGCGCGTCCTTCTTTTTCAAATCAAACGCAGAGCGGTAACTTGACCTTCCAGGCAGGAACGTTGCGCGTAACTTCTCATGTAAAAACACAAGCAATACGAAGCCCAATCGAGTTTGAGCCGGTTATGTTTTTGACTTTCTTCTTGTTCCAAAGCAGGTTTGGCGGCATACTTAAAAGTAATCCTAACGGTATCTTCGGTGCTATCTGGTTATTTCCCTCCCTAACATTTGTTTTCCAATGTCAAAACTTTTTGGGATAGCAGTTCTTACCCTTAGTTTTCTTTCTGGATTTTTGCAGTTGAGCATCGCTCAATCTCCGGATGCGACAGACACGATTCGGAAGTTAGAGGTCTTTCGAGAACTTGGAGAGAAGAGTGTTGGACGCAAAGTTGATTTTGAGGCTACCGTCACATTTGTAGAGCCTTATTGGGATTACATTTTCGTACAGGAAAATGATCACGCAGTCTTTATCCACAATCCTCCCACCCAAGGCTTTGAATCAGGCGACCGCGTGCGAGTTCGTGGCATCGGCCGCGATGGAGATGTTGATCCTTTCATTCTCGCCGACAGCGTTGACCGGCTTGGTCCCGGAAGTCTTCCTACTCCTTTGGTGGTGAAATTATCCAACTTAGAGCTGGGCGATCTCGATGGAAGATTTATTCGGGTCCAAGGCAATGTACTTCAAGCGGTGAGCAGCATTGGGCATACATTGCTCGTTTGCGAGGAACGCGGAACGCAATTTCACGTTTGTCTTTTAGGTGCCAGAAGTTTGGACCAACTTTACAAGTGGGTTGGAACACGAATCAAGTTGGACGGTGTTTTGGGAATCACCCTTGAGGGCGGCTCCGAAAACTTGGAGTCCCAAATTGGAAATCGCAAAGTCCAATCATTTCGGGTCCAATCCAACATGGACCCCAGGTTCCGTGACGAGGAAGGCAAGTATAGAAAAAATGTTGAACGAGCCGGCCCACCCAAACCTCAGCCTGAGATACTCGAAGGGCAAATTTCAACTCGATTTAATGATTGCGTTGTCTTGTTACATTCTCAAAAGTTGACACGGATCGCCTGTAGAGACTCGCACTCTATCGAAGTAGGCGACGTTGTTCAAATTGCGGTGGTGCCGATTGAAGACGAAGAAAATGACTTTCAGTATCAGGCGTTAGTTGTCGAATCAATGTTCAGAACAAGACTTCCGAGGCCAATCGAATTCCATCATCTGGCAGAGGGCAAACACCTCTGGAAACACGTCAAAGCCTCTGGCCAGCCAACCAATATTCGCGCCCAAGACAAGTTGATAAGTTTTGACATTGTGCGCGAAGGGAAGACTGCACACGTCGAATTGCACGAACACGGGTTCAACAACGTGAACATGCTGCAGAGCACACGTTCTCTGGAGGTCCGAGGAACGATAACCCATGTCGATCCTGAAGGAAATTGTCAAATTGTGGTCCAAAACGCGTCTGACATCTCGCTGACTGAGTCGGTAATGCCAATTTGGAAGTACGTTGCGTGGGCTTTGTTGCCAATTACGGGGCTGTTTTTGGTAGGTTTTGTGTGGGTCAAGCGTCAACGCAATCGCGCCGCTTCGTTCGCCGCTTCGATTGAAGCGATGCACAGTCGATTGACATCTGCTTACCAGGCCATCAACGATGGAATGCTTTCTTTAGACAACAACGATTGCGTGCTGACGGTGAACTCGCAGTTCTGCAAGCTGCTTGAAAAGGAGCTGAAGTCAGGCGAGAAATTTGAGACCCAAACATGCGAGACTTTTTTACAGAGAACAAAAAATAGAAAACAAGTCGAACGTCTGATATTCGAAAATGCCCCCGATACAGATACCGAATGCCAAATTGAAATCGAAGGCCCCAACTCCGAAACTCGCTCCTTCGATTTTTGCTGCTCTGATATCGTTTCCGACGCCGGTGAGACAACGGGCCGCTTGTTGATTTTCCGAGACCAAACCCATGAACGTCAGTTGCAGGCCGAACTGATTCGCGCCAATAGACTCGATGCGGTAGGTAAATTGGCAGGTGGGGTCGCGCACAACTTCAATAACATTTTGACCACAATCACTGCAAATCTGTCGCTATTGAAAATCGATGCGAATGTGCAGGGAAGCGCCATCGAAAAAATTGATGTGGCGGAAGTCGCTGTGGCGCGCGGGTCTGATCTGGTGCGTCGTCTGCTGACTTATTCGGGCAAAGCCCAGTTGAATCCTCAGCCCCATTCCATTAACACGATCATCCGCGAGTTGCATAAGTTTTCCAAAGCCACTTTCGACTCGAGGTTTACTTTCGAATTTGACTTGGATGATCAAGAACCTCGAGTTCACGTCGATGCGGGCGCGATTGAGCAAGTCATTTTGAATCTGTTCCTCAACGCCAGAGACGCAATGCAGGACGGTGGAACAATCCGAACCCAAACACAAGTAACCACCAATGGGAACGAACCGTCAGTTAAGGTCATTATTAGTGACACTGGCCCTGGAATCTCGGAGGATCTTCTAGATCAGGTTTTTACGCCGTTCTTCACGACCAAGGCCGGCCAAGCGGGAACCGGACTGGGGCTTTCGACATCGAAACGACTGATCTCAGAACAGAATGGGGAACTGATCTACGATTCGGAGATAGAAGGCGGAGCTTTCGTGATTCTGCTACCGACCACAACGGATACCTGCCAGGAGATGCCCCCAGAAGTTGAAGCCCCAGTCGTGGCGCAGCAAAGGAAAACGGTTTTGATCGTCGATGATGAAGATTCCATTCGCAAGTCACTCTCAAAGATATTGGAGCATCACGGCTTTGACGTTCTAACGGCCGTCAATGGCGAATCAGCATTAGCAGTTCTCCAGACCGAACACGACAGGATTGACGTGGTGCTTTTAGATCTAAGTATGCCGGGGATCTCGGGTATTGAGGTCTTGAAGATTGCCTTGGCCGAGTATCCTCATCTTCCTTTTATCCTGTGCAGTGGTTTTCTGGGCAGCGTTCCCAGTGATCTTACGAACAAATGTCTGATGCTTGCCAAGCCCTTCTCCGTAGACAAACTGCTGGCGACGATCGGCGAAACGTTTCATCAAAAACAGATTCCACAGAACGCGTCTTAAGCCGCCGCAGCCGCGCCTACCGTTACGGTAGTCGGGGCATTGGGACGCGCAGAGGGCGATGGATCTTCTCAAACACGATCCAACAAGATTCACCGCCTGTACTGCCATTGTTAAACCCTGCCGATTATACCGGTCGCGGCGGTCGTTCTGATCGTGAGGCGCGGTTATTCAGACTATGAAGATTATCGGTTTTCTGCCGATGATCCACTTGTAACGATTTTTCAGACGCGCTGACCAATGCGCGCCGATTCGTACGGGCTGACCGCCGACTATCTCACGGGGCGCTGTTGTGAAACTTGCACGAATCAATCTGAATCGCCTGCTGATCGGAGCCGCCTTTGTTGCCGGTGGAAATGCCTGCATCGCTCAAACTCCCAACTTCACGGTCTATCCAGCAACCACACAAGGTGAAGAAGCAGCGGAACGGTCTAATTTCGAATCAGATCCCTCAGTTAAAGAGCTTAAGGTCAAGCCGCTTGCGTTAGAACCGACTGCCCAAATGGAAGTGATGACTGAGCTACAATCTCAGGCTACCGACTATGCCTATCCAACCGGCGGCGGGTATCCCATCGACTTCCCAACCGTTTTACAACTGGCCGGCGCTGACAACTGGAACGTCAAAATCGCTCAGCAACGTGTCAAGGAAGCCTCGGCACAGTACTGCGAAGCCAAGAACGCTTGGCTACCATCGCTGACGTTTGCGGTGGCTTACAACCACCACGAAGGCCACATCCAAGGAACCGACGGCACGGTGTTCAATGTCAGCCGGTCGAGTACTTTTATTGGCGCCGGTGCCGGTATCGCTGACGCTCCGCTCAACGGAGGATCCGGTGGACCGCCCCGCATGTTTGTCGATTTCTCGATTGCGGATGCGATCTTTAAACCGCTGGCAGCGCGGCGAACGTTGGGGGCTGAACGGGCGCGAAAGAATCGCGTCTTTAACGACACGATGCTGAAGGCGTCTTTAGCCTACTACGAACTGGTCGCCACCCAAGCTCAAATCGCCGCCGGGCAAACGAACCTTAGCGATGCAACGCGTCTCCAGACACTGACCGAGGCGTTCGTCGAAGCAGGAAAAGGAACCGACGTCGATTCAAGTCGGATCGCCGTCATCGTCAATAACCGGCGTCGGGCGCTGGCGATCGCGGAAGCGGATGCCAAAGTCGCTTCGGCGCGTCTGGCGACGATTCTCCAATTGGATCCCGATAAACTGGACCCACAACAAGGTTTGATCGCACTCGATGGCGGTGCGGTGCCGGTGCCGTTGGTCGATATGAACTTGAACCTCAACGCGCTGATCAGCCAAGCTCAGGCTTTACGTTGCGAGATCGCCGAAGCTAACGCAAAGACGTATTCCACCAACGCCCAGTACTTGGCCGAACAGTGGCGACCCTTTCTGCCCAATCTTTATATAGGTTATTCAGGTGGCGCTTTCGGCGGAGGCCCCGGCAGCAACTACGACGGTTTGGAGGGGCGCAGTGATTTTGATTTGGTCGTTTCATGGCAAGTCAAAAATTTGGGGTTTGGAAATCGAGCCCGGCAAGACGCGGGACGAAGTCGCACCTATCAGCAGAAGTTTGACACGGAGCGTCTGCGAGATCAGATCGCCGAACAGGTTACGACGACTTATCAGCGCGTGCTGCAACACCAAAGCCTTGTCGACTACGCCACCGCCAACGTGGCCGAAGCTGGACAGGGCCTGGAAAAAATCCTCGAAGCGATCAAGGGATTAGAAGGGATGCCGTTGGCCGCCGTCAGTTCTCTAGACCAGTTAGCCGTCGCGCGACAACAGTACGTCGCGTCGGTCACCGATTACAATCAATGGCAAATCCGATTGCTTCGTGCCGCGGGCCAATCGCTGTCACCAAATGCACCGCTGGGAACGATCGCCAACTGCAACGCGAACGGCTCAGGTTGCGACGGATGCGATCCGGGCTGCTCAAGGTGTTTAGACCGACCGAAGTCGAAGCTGACGGACTTCACAAAGTTGGGCAAGTCAAACATCGGATGCCAAAGTTGTGGTGGAGATGGCGGCACCGGAACATGCAGCTCGTGCAGCAGTAGAACCGGAGTTACTCGCGAGTCGACCTACGCCGTTTCCTCTCCCGAGCTAAAAAACACGCCAGCGTTTGGATTGATCAAACGTGGCGGTGCAACGACTGGTTCAACGCATCAGGCATGGCACGAACAGGACCGGGTCGCAGGTCAACCTGTTCGAACGACCAGTTTGCTGGACCGGGTGAGATCGTCACGCACAACGCAGGATTCTGTGCACCGCTAAAAACAAGTACGAACGCGCCAACGAGCGGTTTTTGCATTGCAAAAAGAACCACTCGCCGGCGCCCTGATGCTTGTATTGCCTGACGACGAGACTATGCTAACGGCTTGGCTGACGTCTCTCCGTTCTCGAAAGTCCCTGATGGTTCAAGCGGCGCTGAAGAACCCTTACCTGGTCGTTGTCATCGCGTTGGCCATTACAGTCCTCGGCGGATACTCCTATCAGAAAATCCCGGCCGATCTGTTACCGCAGTTTGATACGCCCGCTGTGCAGATCGTCTGCTTCTATCCCGGCATGCCGCCGGAGGTGATGGAGAAGGACATCATGTCGCGCCTCCAGCGCTGGACAGGGCAATCGGTCGGCATCGAACACCAGGAAGCCAAAGCCATGCAATCGGTGTGCATCGTCAAGGACTTCTTCCGCGAAGGTATCTCGATGGACACCGCGATGTCCCAGGTCAGCGCGCTGGCGATGAGCGACATGTACTACCTTCCCCCCGGCACGGTGCCGCCGATGGTCATGCCGTTTGACCCGACCGCTGCGGTGCCGCTGTGTTTGGTGGTCGTTTCAAACAAACAGATGAATGAGTCGGAACTTTATGACATTGCTTACTATGAACTGCGTAACAAACTTCAATCCATCCAAGGCGTCATCGCGCCGGCGGTGTACGGTGGAAAACTTAGGCGAATTCTGGCGTACCTAGATCCAAAGGCGCTCGAGTCCTACGGCATGTCGGTGATGGACGTTCAACGGGCGCTGATGGAACAGAATGTGCTGATTCCGGCCGGAAGCATCAAGGACGGCATCGAAGAACTTCAGATCTTCACCAACGCCAACGTCGACAAAGTGGACATGCTCAACGACATTCCGATCAAACAGATCAACGGCCAGTTCGTTTACATGCGGGACATTTCCAACGTCGAAAACACCAGTCAAATTCAATCCAACATCGTGCGCGTCAACAATTCTCGGAAAGCGTACATCCCGATCTATCGCCAACCGGGGGCCAATACGATTTCGATCGTCAAGCAAATAAAAAAACAACTGCAAACGATCGAAAATCGCCTGAAGGCCGAACGAAGCGAGGACCCCAAGATCTCGACGCTGGGGCTTAGCGTGGCGATGGATCAATCCATTGGTGTGGAACAGGGAAATCGTGCCTTGCAGATCGCGGCGGCGTTGGGCGCTGCGTTTGCGGGGCTGATCGTGTTGATCTTTCTCAAAAGTTGGCGGTTCACGCTGGTGATCGTTTTGGCGATTCCAATCGCGATTCTATTTTCAATTCTAGTGATGTATTTGATCGGCCGTTCAGGTGGCAGCGCTTCGATCAATGCCATGACGTTAGGTGGACTGTCGCTGGCGATCGGAATTTTGATCGATCAATCGATCGTTGTTTTGGAGAACGTGATTCGGCATCGCCGTATGGGTAAAACCCAAGCCGCAGCGGCGCTCGAGGGAACCCAGGAAGTGATGTTACCGATGTTGGTGGCGACTCTGACGTTTGCGGTGGTGTTTTTGCCGGTGATTTTCCTGACGGGTATGGCAAAACTACTATTCCAACCGATTGCCATCTCCGCCGTCACAGCGATCGTGGCGTCTTACTTTCTGGCGATTACGTTGATCCCTGCCTACTGTGCTAACTTCATGCCCGACGTTGGCGAAGAAGAAAAAATTGGGCCATTCACCAAAGGGTATGGAGGACTACTGAAGACCTTCCTCAGCTCAAGGTACTTGGTAGTTCTTGGGTCCATCGCCTTGTTTGCCGTCGCCAGTTGGTACATGGTCACTCAGATGGGACGCGAACTATTGCCGCCGGTGGATAGCAGCCAAGTCACCATTTTGGCGCGGATGCCCTCGGGCACCGCAATCGAAGAGACCGAACGGGTGGTCATAGAAATCGAATCCGCAATTACCGAGATCACCGGAGAACCGGATCCTGCCTTCGCAGCTGGGAAAGAGGAAATCCCACAAAGCGATCTACAGTTACTGGTTTCCAACATCGGCGTTTTGCTGGATTGGCCGGCGGCTTATACGCCCAACAACGCGGCCAGTGATGCCTTCTTGCTGCTTCAGACCAAAGGGAAACGAGGTATCTTTGACTACGTTACTGAGCTGCGCAAAACGCTAAATGAAAAATTCCCGGATGTCGAGTTTGCGTTTGATACCGGCGGCATGTTGTCGGCGGCGGTCAACATGGGTGAACCGGCTCCCATCCACTTTCAGATCCAGACGTCGAAGCTGGAACAAGGCATTGAAATTTCCAATCGCATCATCGACATGGCCAACTCGGTCCCCGGCACCGCAGACGCGCGGGTCGCCCAGCGCATCGATGCTCCCACGTTGCAGGTGGATATCAATCGCGAGAAGGCGTTGGAGTTCGGACTGACAGTGAACGAGGTGATGAAGTCACTGATCTCGGTCACCAATAGTTCGATCAACTTCGACCCGGCGTTTTGGGTGGATAAAACCAAAGGCAATCACTACTTCCTGGGTGTGCAGTACGCCGAAGACCGCATCAACATCCCGGTGCTGTCGGACGTTCCTTTAGGCGGCAACAACGGTAACGTACGGATGGGTGATGTCGTCAGCTTCCGCCGTGAAGCGGGCCCGCCGGTTATCAACCACCGAAACATTTCGCGCGTCATCGACGTGTACGTCAACGTTTTACCCGGCTACGATGTCGGTAGCGTTTGCCAAAGTATTGAAGATGAATTGGTGAAAATGGGTGCCAAAGCTGACGCCGACGAACGGGGCGCCGTTTATCGTTTGGGAACGGTGACCGCTAAAAACAAGAACGCGGCCAAAATTTGGGCTGAGAAACCTCTCGCCGACGAATCCAAATACAAAAGCCGCACCGTTCGCATGATGGGCGAAGTCCAAACGATGCGTGATTCATTCACTCAGTTTGGCAGCGGTTTGGCCATCGCGACGATTCTGGTTTATCTGGTCATGGTGGCGCTGTTTCGAAGCTTTGTCGATCCCGTGATTGTTCTGTTGGCGGTACCGCTGGGCTTCATCGGCGTGGTCGCGATTTTAGTCCTGACCAAAACCCATCTTTCCATCATGTCCTTCATGGGAATTATCATGATGGTCGGGATCGTGGTCGAGTATGCGATCGTGTTGGTTGATTTCGCCAACAAATTGGTCGACCAAGGGAAGTCCCCCTATGATGCGATTCTGCAGGCGTCGATGGTGCGTCTGCGACCGATTTTGATGACGTCGCTAACGACGTGGCTGGCGATGTTGCCGATGGCGATCGGTTTTGGCGGTGGCGAAGCGAACGCGCCTCTGGCCCGCGCCATCATCGGCGGCGTGATCGGCGCGACGGTGCTGACGCTGTTGGTGATCCCCTGTTTGTATGTGATGTTAAAATCACCCAAGAGTTCTCAAAGAATCGAGCTTTCCAATGAAAGTTAATAGTATCCATTTGTCGCTAAATCTGATGACCGGTTTGGCTTGTTTGCTTTTCATCTGCATCAACGGCCGCGCAAGTTTGGCTCAGTCGGCTAACCCACGTGTTCCGGCAACCGTCCAAGGCTACGAATCGGCCATGCTGTACGCCAAAGCAGGTGGGTTCGTAAAATCTGTCACCGTGGACATTGGTGACGTTGTTGCTGCTGGCGATGTGTTGGCTGAGATCGACGTGCCAGAGATGGCGTTGAAGCTGGCCCAGAAGGAAAGCTTGCTGGCACTGGCAAAAGCTCGATCGGATCAATCCTCGGCCCGCATCGAAGAAGCGCGTGCTAGACTTGATTCGTTAAAGGCGGGAATCGTCGAAGCGGAATCAGGGCGATCAGCAAAACAAGCGCTGTTCGATTTTGAACGCACCGAATGTGAGCGTTTGGCGCGGTTGGCCGCCAGTGGTTCGGTGCAGAGTGCATTGGTAGACGGCGCCCGTTTCAAGCTTCAATCAGCTCAAGCCGAACTCCAAGCGGTCGACGCGCAGGTCGCGACGGCGAAGGCGAATTTATCCGCGGGTGATTCAGCGGTCCGCAGATCTCAAGCCGATGCAGCGGCGGCGGAGGCTCAAGTGAAAGTCTCTCAAGCGGACATCGACTATACGAAAAAAATGATGGAGTACGCGACGATTCGCGCTCCATGGGCCGGCACGATCACCGATCGCATGGTCGACGCGGGAGCTTTTGTGCAAAGCGCCGAAGGTAACAGCGGAGCCAAGCCTT
>CALDEW010000447.1 GCA_937942355.1 uncultured Pirellulaceae bacterium
GAAACCCATGGCTTCTCTCCCACCAATGGATCGTTCGGTCACGAAGCTCACGACGCTAGACCAACAGGGACTCGATTCGGGTGTTCCCAATGCGACACCAGCGGAACGCCTGCTTATGGTTTGGCCTTTGACTTTAACCGCATGGGCATTTAAGGAACCAAATGTTGTTCAATCCCGACTTCAAAGACATGTTGCGTGCGTTATCCGACGCGAAAATTGATTTTCTGCTCGTCGGTGCTTACGCGGTTGCTGCCCACGGCCATCCACGCGCCACAGGCGACCTTGATCTCTGGGTTCGTCCTGACTCAGACACTGCTCCCAAAGTATATCGCGTTCTCGCCGAATTTGGTGCCCCATTGCACGATCTGACAATTGACGACCTTGCGAGGCCCGGAATGGTCTTTCAAATCGGTGTCGAACCGTCCCGCATTGACATACTCACTGCCATCTCTGGTGTGGAATTCGATCATGCATGGGCGAACCGACTGGCTGTTGAAATGGGCGATATCCAACTCAGCGTAATCGGTCGTGCCGATTTGATCGTCAATAAGCGAGCGTGCGGCCGTCCCAAAGACATTGCGGATGCGGAAAATCTCGATCAAACCGAATCGTGATGTCCCGGTCGGACAACTTGGTTTTTACGCTAGGCCTTCGGCACACCTTGGCTTTTTGGCAACGGGCCATAGCTTTGCTACAATTCTCGTAGTTCAGGCATTGTTCGCTTCGTTCAGGGCGGTGTCGTAAAAACCTTCCGTTGGCCGCTCGACCTACCCTTTTACGAGGGCCTTCTTCTTTTTGGCTTTTGCAACTTTCTTCGTCTTCCGCGTACCAACAATCGAACCTACCTGCGCACGTGTAGCGCCCATCGACAACAGAGAGCGTATCAATAACTCCATCGACACTGAACGGTCTGCTGTTTCGAGCTTCGCTACTCTAGACTGACTCGATCCAATCAATTTCGCCAGTCGCTGCTGCGTAATTTTCTTCTCTTGCCGCATAGCTTTGACCTTCTTGGCCAACGCGACTTTCATATTGACGAGCATTTCTTCCGCATCACTTAATTCGAGGAACTCAGCGGCCGAACCCACTTTCCAGCCAGCAGCTTCAAGCTTTTTCTTTTTGGATGCTTTCATTTAATTACCTCGTCGTATCGTCTAAATCGTCGCTCGCACGTGTCGATGACCTTCTTTGGTGTCTTACCTGTCTTCTTCGCAAACACTTCAGCTATCACAATTGCATCGAAATCTGTACGGTAGATGATCCGCCATGTGACGTCTTCATCAGGAATACGAAGCTCATGACATCGCTTTCCAATCGACGGCATCGGTCGACTATGGGGTAAACCAATGCTCGCTCCACCTTGCAGCAGGCGCAAAAGCGTCCCGGCCTCAATCCGCGCTTCGAGCGAAAATGGTGGCGTTTTGATCTCGCCATGCAACCAGACTAGCGGTCTGTCGTCTCCGTTCATCTATTTAACCATATGTCATATTCGACATATGTCAAGTGTGACATGAGGCTTTTGGGCGATTTGCCGGTCGGCGGCCAACATGGGTTTTACGCTGGGGCCTTTTCTAGTTTAATCAAGGGCATTGTTTTTCTTTTTTGATAGTTCGTTGCGCAACGATAGTGTTGTTTTTTTAAGACGGTTCAAAAACTTCGTTGCGAGACTGGTCATCTTCTAGGGTACATCTGCTCGGTGGTGGCGGGTTTGATTGACGATTGAAATTCTGTCTGTCGCACAAGACGCAGTTGAAATGCCTTTGACCTTTTACTTCGGGTATCCTGGACGGAGTGGCATTGAGTGAAAATACCATCGCTCAACGGCAGGCACCGAATTGGCTTCATCGGAGATTGCTTTCAACGCTGTGCTCGGGGACGCCTTGATACTTCGGCTGAGACTCACCGCACGGTGCGTCCGAAGACCCGTCAGCGAAGGTCGTCCCCAAACAAACAGCAACTTCAACTATTCTCCAGGCCGATCGTCAGGCTGCCGCAGATTTCTTTAAGCAGGCAAAGCGTTTGGATCAGCAGATCTATCTCGTCGGGGTTTTTGACGTTCCAAGGTCGTTCGTAACTATCTTCGGGCCAGGGGACAACAGCGACGATTTCGTGTTTGGCAACGTCAAGCCCGACCGTGGATCCAGTGTTGCCTTTGAGAATCGCTGTTTCTTTAAGCGCGGCTAAAGGAATCTCCTTGACACTGCGGCGGCGATAATTTCTTTTAGTTGACATGGGGATGACCTCCAATGGATTGGTTAGCGTTTGCAAAACAAAAAACCAGTTTTGAGGCATCCCCTCTTTTTCGTAAAAACTTCATAGCTATATCTATAGCCAACTTCGGCACACCTTCCTTGGTTGGTCACGCGGGCTGGCCTTGGTATAATTTCCGTAGTTCAGGCATCGTGCGCTTCGTTTAGGGCGGTGTCGTAGAAACCTTCCGTTAGACGTCCCTAGATTATGGGTGATTCCAAACCATCCTTGCTCGCGCGCTTGTTTCCCAACCTGCACTGGCGTTGGACGTGTCCGGACAACATCGACGACATCGCGTCGGACTTCATCAACAATCGAAACACCTACTCGCTCGATGACTGGCCGATTGCACTGACTCAAGACGACGGGTTCGGCTTACGCCGGCGCATCTCCGCAATCTATGGCGTCGCTCAGTACTACAAACACCCAAATCGCGATGATTTACCCGCCCCCGGCTGGAATCGCCGCTTGTGGAAATCCGTCGGCAGTATCGCCCCCGAACAGCTGGTTGACGTTATTTTTGATCGCGTTGCGACGCTGATCTCAGAGGCCCGTGGCGCCTAACATGGTTTTTACGCGAGGCTGCGGCTTCGTTGTTGGAGCATCGTTAAGTTTGCTACGTTGATCGCTTCGGGATGAGTTTTGGTTTGCCACGCCGCGGACACACCTCTTTGGCAACGTGGTTTCTTTTTGGTAAACTGTTTGGTGTTGCGACGCTTGTTGGCTTCGGTGAGAAGCGGTGTCGTAAAAACCTTCCGTTATGTGACCTAACCACAGGTAATTCATGACTGTTCGCGAAATCCAGCGTATAATTGAGGATGATGGCTGGGTGATGGTCGCTCAGAAGGGCAGTCACCGCCAGTACAAGCACCCAACCAAACCGGGCCGCGTGACGATCGCCGGTCATCCGAAAGATGACCTTGCACCCGGTACGAAAAACAGCATCCTGCGGCAAGCTGGACTCAAGGATTAACAATGCAAACTAAATACCTTATCGTCATCGAAAAAACGCCAAATAATCTGTCTGCATTCTCTCCCGACCTACCGGGATGCGTCGCGACCGGATCATCGCAAGCGGAAGTTGAAGAACGAATGCGAGAGGCAATCCGAATGCACCTTGAAGGGATGCGTGAGGATGGTGTCGAAATTCCTGAACCGTCATCCGTAGCCGAGTACATCGAAGCTTGACGGTCGCACAACATGGTTTCTACGCAAGGCAGCGGCTTCGTCGTTGGGGAGTCATTTGGTTTGCCATGTCCATGGCATCGGTGATGTTTTTAAGTTTGCCGCGCCGCGGACACCGACTCTTTGGCAACGTGGTTTCTTTTTGGTAAACTGATTGGTGTTACGACGCTTTTGGCTTTGGTGAGAAGCGGTGTCGTAAAAACCTTCCGTTAGGCGACCCAGTGGTATCCAGGACCGCGAAATTATGGCTCCAGTTCCTCGCCATCGGCGCTGTTTTTCTCGGCGTCTGGGTGTTCATCGGTGCGCGCGAGTTGCAATCGCTTGCGCCGCCTCCAGCCGCCAATACACTCACGACGTTTGCGGAACACATGCCCGCCCCAAGACGCGTTGCACAGATCGACGACGCAGGCGTCAAGAAA
>CALDEW010000448.1 GCA_937942355.1 uncultured Pirellulaceae bacterium
ATGGAGCGACTCGTCCGTGAAAAGACAACTGAACTGATGAAACTGACCGTGTCTTCAACGATGACAAGGAGTACAATAGATTTGACATTTACAGGAGACATTCAGATGAATTGGCGAGAACATATCACGGTTGATCCGGCCATCTGCCATGGCAAGGCTTGCATCAAAGGAACCCGAGTCATGGCATCGGTCGTGCTGGACAACTTGGCCCAAGGCGCCAGTATCGAAGACATACTGGCCAGCTATCCATCACTGACTCGTGAAGGAATCATGGCGGCAATGGGGTATGCGGCCGATCTTTCGCGCGAACGTACCGTTGATCTGTCGCGGACAGGTCCGGGCTAATGGCAAAGCTCAAGGTTGACGAGAACTTGGCGGCTGAAGTCACTACGCTGTTGAAGGATGCTGGTCACGATGCCATGTCAATCCACGATCAGAACATGGTCGGTTGTACCGATGACCACATCGCTTCTGTCTGTCAAATGGAAGAACGCGCGATTGTGACGCTTGACTTGGATTTCTCTGACATTCGATCCTACCCGCCAGAAGATCACTACGGCATCATCGTCATGCGTCCTGCAAAACACGATCAAGCAAGCATTCTGGAGGTTCTGACGAAGCTGATTCCCAAGCTCGATGATGAGCCGCTGGAGGGAAAACTGTGGATCGTCAATCGCCGTACGATTCGCATTCGCAGTTAATCTTCACTAAAGACAAGGTTCCAAGAAACAACAAAGCAAGAAAACGCGCTAGGCTACATAATTGATGGGAATGGCCCCCTTTCAGTTGCACATTAGATAGAAAAGGTGCGGGCTAAGCAGCGGAAAAAAATTCCAAAGCGGTGCAGGAGAACCGCACTCCAAAGTTGGATGCAAGTAAAGCTTCAGGACGCCGCGCGCAAACAGATTATTCAGTCGTCGCCCCAGGTCCGCCAATCCATCCAAAACCAGCATGGGACGGGTACGTTGCTTTTTCCTAGGGAGTCTCAACCGTCTCGACGGGCTTATCACTGTCAACAGGTTCATCCCGCTCAATGGTGGGTCCGTTTGGAGCAGATAAAACTGGAGCAGCTGGCGCAGTGGACGTGTCCTGGTCTTCGGGCGGATTGTAATACCTGCTGTAAAACTGCATCTCGGCAGCTAACAGCAATGACAAAACCACAAAACCAATAAACCAATATCGAGGCCACATGCGCGGGGCCCGCATGCTGTCACCGTCCGCCGATTTCACCAGACGCGTGTTAATTCCCACTCCCCAAAATGTTACTGCGGTTCCCAAGACGATTGCAACAATATTGGTGAAGAATAGCAGCGCCGCTCCACCGCTGAGCACGAAATCGCCCATCGTCAACGACATGCCCGAGGTCGCGATCGGCGGAACCAGCGCCGCCGCAATCGCCACGCCTGGAAGCGCCGATAACAGATTCGGTCGGCTCATCGCATACGCTCCCGCCACACCGCTGAACAAAGCCACAAACAAATCCACCAAACTGGGAGTGTCGCGACTGGCCATTTGGGGACTAATCCCAAGCGAACTCAACAGCGTCACCAGCAATCCCAACAACGCGCTGATGCCGAATGCTACCGCGAAACCAAAACACACCGATTTGATGGACGTTTTCATCAGCTTCTCATTGGCCTGAATCAGCGCAAACCCCATCCCCACCAAAGGCGTCATCAACGGAGCCACCAACATCGCTCCAATCACAACCGCCGCTGAATTATCCAACAAACCCAACGCGGCAATAATCGTCGAAAGCGAAATCAGAGAAACGAAATCGAAATTAAACGATGATCCCGCCTGCAGGCGATCGACCAGCTGAACGCGATCCGTTTTCTCCAGCTGCGGCACGACTCGCCGAACCCAACTCTGAAAATTCCGTTGAAACAGATTCCCCAGCGGCACCGCAGGCCTCATCGTCGCCAACGCGGTCGTTTTTTCGCTGACGGTTGATTCATCATCGGAATCATTTGAATCGTTGACTTTAAATCGGAAGAAGCTTTTGATGGTTTTTAGATGACGCGTTCCCATCAGAACAAAGTCATACCCTGCAAAATCTTTCTCTTCCAACACCTTGATCAAGCTATCCTCCAGCACGACCTCCGTTTCTACACCCTTACCAGCGGAACCCACTTTGGAAAGGATCTTCTGAGTGTGGACGTCGGCAATGGATTGAGCAACTTCGTCATCGTTGGGGCGCACGAACAAAAACTTGACACTGCCGTTACCGTCGGCGGAGACCAAACTGCAGGCGCGTTTGAGCGCTGCTTCGGCCAAGCTCTCCTGGTGGCAGACGACCAGCACATTTAATCCGCCCGCCGGTGGACCACCACGCACCATCATCGTTTCGCAAGGCGCTGTCTCATACAAACGCTGAGCCCATTCTGCATCGTTGGAGTTGGGTTTAATCTCTGCGGCGACCGGCAGGATCAACCTCGTGATATCCATCTTCTCGATTTCTTGAACGAAAGCGTCCTCGGGTTGCTGGGCTACCAGTTCGATCGTCTCAATGAGTACGCGATCATGATCCGACGAAGCGATGCCGGCGGCAATTTGCTCTTTTAAGACAACTTCGTCGCGCGAATGGCTTTCGATGGCTTCGAAAACGGCGTTGAAGACTTCCGCTTGGTCCCGCTCGCTCAACTCCAGCGGGTCAAACTTAGGCTCTGCCTGTTTCTGCCGCCTGGGCACGACGACGATCAAGTTCGTCACGTCGGCGCGAGCAAAACGAATGCCCCACGATACCAACGCATGGGCTTCGGAAGCTTGATGGATATAGACAGCGACAGACATACTGGATCCCAACAGAAAGTGAAGACCGCGAAAATTGCACAGTCAGAATTTCACTCGTTTCGGTTTGTCATGTCAACCGTACCGACGCGCGTTATCGGCCGGATCAAGCAAAACCCTCGACCTGCGAGCGGCGACGCGATAGCCGCTGGTGCGTCGCGAAACGTCTTCCAAATACGTCTTCTCTTTGCTCTGCAACCCGCTGCTAGCGCCCAGCGGTTCAGGTGTTTATGCGCTTCGCGTTCAGCGGTTCGGATGTTTAGTGCGAATTTAATGCGAATGCCGTTGATCCAGAGTTCGCATATTATTAAAGAGACATCGGCGTTTTAGTACTTTCGTCATTCTGGTACGGCCGATACTCAACCAGTTCCACGGCTTTGCCTTTCAAAACATATTCAACACCGCGCCATTTGATAGATGTCGCCTGTGACGCCTTGAAGCAACCATAGAAATACAACAACTGCACCAACCACATCCGCAGCCCCAGCGTAACCAAATCTGGACGCTCCAGCGGCTTGAGTTCCGGCAAACCTCGGCTCTTCAAGCTGTGGGAAACCGCTTCACGAACCAACCAATAACCGCCCACCAGCATCGCCGACGCCAGCGCCCACGTCAGCAAGCAAAAGAACAACCAAATGATATCCAGTGACAACACCGCCAATATTGTTGCGCTAACCAGACAAAAAACGAAAAACGCACTGATACCGGCGTGCAGAAACGTTAGCGGAAACGTTGGTTCGTAAAGCCTAGGCCAAGTCAACATGCGCGTAATCCACGAGGTTGCGAATTTGGTGGAGCAATCTTCTCGGTTGACCATCAACAATTTTGGCGAGACATAAATTTGCCCGTTCATTAGTTTGGAGAAGTTAGCCATGGGCCCGTCGTCAACGATCGCGGTCTTCCAATCGTCGATCAACCTGCTGACAATCAGGTCATCATAGCGCACCGCCATCGAACCTGCCCAAGCGTGCTCCAGCAAAACCGACGGAACAATGGCTCCCGCGTTCCAGATCGACCGCAACAGCGCTCCCTCGGATTGACGGTTTTCTGGTTCAAACCACTGGTTTCCCGTACAAACACAAACTTCGGGATGGGTCAGCGGCCCCAAAATGTCGGCCAGCCAATTCGGGTAAACCTCGACATCGGCATCCACAAACGCAAGCCATTGAGTTTCCACAGGCAACGTTTCAACAGCGCTGATGATGGCGTTACACTTCAAACTGCAATTAGGGCGCGGAGGATCCATCTCCTTTATCGACAACCGATTTTCACGATCGGATTCGACTTTGATGCGCTGAAGCACCTCCCACGCAGGGTCTGACTGGCTGTCGACCACCACCACGATACGGTAGTTCCGGAAATTCTGATTCAGTAACCCCGTGATGGTCTTCTTTAACGTCGGATCGCAGCCACGAACCGCCATAACGACGACGGCATCATCTTGCTGATCCAGCGGCAGCGCGGGCTTGTCGGCCTTCCGCATAACGTAGTAGAACCGCGCGGCAAACGCGACATTGACCAACGCACCAAACAGAATAACCCAAAGAAAGAACGACATGCGAATCCACTAAGGCAACAGGGAATTTAGAAAGAGATGGTCACGATCGCGAGTTGGAAATACGTTCATTCGGCCAATCCCCAACTTATCGCTCGTGAAGCTAGGATAGCTTAAACCAAAACAGCGCCAAGTTTTCAACCAAAAAATAATTGACGGACAAGCCGAACGAATCGAGGCAAATCGGACCAGAAGGGAAAATTCAGCCAACCCAAACGATTTTTGACCACACCATCTTCGGTTAAACGGTGACTTGCGGTGGCACCGGAGATAATATGTTTCCCACTGGCCAAACGCTGATTCGCGCGGGCCTCGGGGCCAGAGAGGTAGCAATGTTTACGCTGACGAGCGAAATTGCGCTTGGTTTGCGCATCTGCGTCAATGTGGTGGTAGTCGTGATTTTGATGGATCACGATGGTTTGATTTGACAGATCAATCACCGGCACACCGTCGCGCTTCGTTTGAGACACCATCCAGCTATCCCAGTTTCCCCGCCCAACGGCAAAAGGCGGTATGCCAACGAACTGACCGCGTCTAAACGCAAAATACTCCTTGCAAACAATCGACGCCAACTCTCCCTCAGCGGCGGTCTGCTCTAACAATTTTGCAACGGCAAAGCGATCGCCAAAATCAACCGCTTGACGTAAATCCAAATTGGTACGTCTCCCGATCGCGAGAAACTTCTCAGAACAATCGCCTCGCAAGATGTCTGTAAGGGCGTGTTTGAAATCGTGCAGCAGAACCACATCCGCGTTACAGAAAACCAGCACCTTTGCCTGTGTTATATCTGTCGCGATTTTAAAAGCGTCATTGATTAACGGCGTTCCATATTCGTTGCGTTGCACCTGGCCGACATGGATCGCACCAAGTTCACTTGCCGTTTGGGCGATGCCCGTTTCGCTGCCGATGAGAATGACTTCGACGTCTTCCCCAAGCGCCTTCCACGACGCGATTGCGTTGCGTTGGATGCAAGCAATATGCGGATCATCAAAAGGCTTGGGCAGCGTAAAAATCGCAAACGTCGGGACTGCCGTAGTATCGGTCGATTCAGTGGTACTTGAACTTGCAGGCGATGGCGACAGTTGCATTTGCGATTGGGGGATTTCGTTGGCGCTCATCGTGCGCTCCTTTTGCGAAACGAGAACCATCGTCGATAGTTCACGACACAGCGCCGAATCAGTTGCACAAAATTAAACGTCCACCAATCACCCAAATGAAAACCAGGATCTTTTGGACGCCAACCGACAAATGCGGTTTGGTCCAGATACTGATAAAAGAGATCTCTCTGCGGATGATGGACGCGGTGCTGCCACGGTTTATATTCGGTCGTGTAGTGCACGATCGACGGGCTCTCACACATTTCCAAGAATTGATCAGCTTCAATCGGGCAGATCTCCGGGCTGGGATATTCGTGGACATGCATCCCCTGATTCCACTTTGGCTCCAGCGGTATCCAATTGCCTGCAAACACGACGTTGAGCGCGTATTGATCCCAGCACCAAACGTGTTCACGATTCTCACGCAGGCAATCAAACAGCTTTCGGGAGACGTCGTCTTGTCGCCAGCGCTTTAAATTCAGCACCATCACACCGCTGTTGAAATAAGCGGCACTGCCGTCGATGCCAAGCTCTCTCCAGTTTGCGATAGGAGAAATCGCGGCGACGTAAGGAACGGAACCATAGTTAGCTTTTGTGTTTTTCGCGGTGGCAAAGTGCTCGCGCGCATCGATAAAAGGGCAAGCGATATCAATTGCGGCGGCACAATACGCGTCGCCCAATTCCAGCTGCCACAACTTCGTCACGTCATCCAGAACCAGCAAGTCAGAGTCCAAGTAGACAACCTTTTCGACGTGCTCGGGCAACAGCTTTGACGCCAAAAGTCGCAAGTAGGCGGCGTGA